>NZ_AKJJ01000105.1:0-21757 GCF_000282395.1 Pseudomonas sp. GM55
CCAGCGATGGTCGTTAACGATAACGCGTGTAAACCGGATAAACGCGGCGCACTTGAGTCCATCGCCAGCAAGCCGGCTCCTACAGGGTTTTGTGGTGGTCATGAAAGATCAGTAGCCAACACCAGATCCACAAACGCCAGTGACGCCGCACTGTGGTAGTTGTTCTTGCGCCGAAGCAACGTGGCCCCGCGTTCAGGTGCTGCACCCCGCATGGACAGTTTGCGCAATGCCCGATCCTGGGTGGCGATGGGTTCCGGCAGTATGGTGGCGATGGCGCAATGCCGGATGACTTCCAGCAGCGTGTTGACCGAGTTCACTTCAATCGCCACTTTGGGCGTGATGTGCACCTGAGCGAAAAACTCGTCGATGCACGTACGGGTGATGTAGTCCGGGGTCAGCAGCGCAAACTCAAGCTGAGCCACCTCTTCGACGGACAACGCGTCCTGATGTTCGTATAGCGGATGATCCCGCCCAACCATCAACCCCAGGGTTTCGATAAAGGCCGGGATCGATTCGATGTCGGAACTTCTCACCTGATCGAACGCAATCGCGATATCCAGCGAATCATCCGCCAGCCCGGCCTCGATCTCGTCCATCGACAACTCGAAAATCTCCAGGTGGATGTTCGGGTAACGCGCCACGTAGTCGCGCACCAGCGGCCCTACCAGATAGGCCATGAAGGTCGGCGTCATGGCCAGACGCAAGGTCCCGCGGGACAAATCCTTCACGTCGTGCAACGCACGCTTGCCCGCCTCCAGCTCCACCAATACCCGCCGCGCGCATTCAATATAAGCCTCGCCGGCATCGGTCGGCCTGACCGTGCGCGAGGTGCGGTCGAACAGGCTCACGCCCAGGGATTCTTCCAGTTGGCGGATCTGCTGCGACAAGGTCGGCTGGGACACGTGTAGCACTTCGGCAGCGCGCGTGAAACCACCGTGGTCGGCCACCGCCAGCAGGTAACGCAAATGTCGAAGCAACATGGGATTCTCCATCTATAGGCAGCACTTATGGCTTGCATTGTATATCGGTCTTGGACGCTATGGATGGATCGGCAGAAGATGGCCCCACACCCAAGCAACACCCATCCCGATAGGAGAATCACCATGCAACAGTCCCATGCCTACAACGACCCAAGCCTGGCCCTGACCACTTCTGTCCTTGACGCCAAGGCACGCAAAAACCTGTCGTGGCAGGACTTGGCCGACGGCACCGGATTGAGCCTGGCCTACGTCACCGCCGCCCTGCTCGGTCAACATCCGCTGCCGGAAAGCGCGGCCAAAGTGGTCGGCGACAAACTCGAACTGGACGCCGACGCCGTAGCCCGGCTGCAGATCATCCCGCTGCGCGGCAGCCTCTCGGGAGTGCCGACCGACCCGACCATCTACCGCTTCCACGAAATGATCCAGATCTACGGCACCACCCTCAAAGCCCTGGTTCATGAGCAGTTCGGCGACGGCATTATCAGCGCGATCAACTTCAAGCTCGACATGAAGAAAGTCGAAGATCCGGAAGGCGGCTCCCGCGCCGTCATTACCCTCGACGGCAAGTTCCTGCCCCTGCGTCCTTTCTAAATTGATACCGGCCCGCACGACCCGTGCGGGCCGAACCCTGCCCATTCCATGAGGAAGCGATCATGAAAGCGCTCATCGACGGTTTCTTGAAGTTCCAGAAAGAAGCCTTTCCGCAACGCACCGACCTGTTCAAACACCTGGCCACCACCCAACATCCAGGCACGCTGTTCATCACCTGTTCCGACAGCCGTGTCGTGCCGGAACTGCTGACCCAACAAGAGCCTGGTGAACTGTTCGTGATCCGTAACGCCGGCAACATCGTGCCGTCCTACAGTCCGCATCCGGGTGGTGTGTCGGCCACGGTCGAATACGCCGTCGCGGTGCTCGGCGTGACCGACATCGTGATCTGCGGCCATTCGGACTGCGGCGCCATGACGGCGGTAGCCAAGTGCAAATGCATGGATCACCTGCCCGCCGTCAGCGGCTGGCTGCAACACGCCGAGTCGGCGAAAGTGATCAACGAAGCCCGGCCACACGCCAGTGAGGCGGCCAAGGTCAGTTCGATGGTTCGGGAAAACGTCATCGCCCAACTGGCCAACATCCAGACGCACCCGAGCGTGCGGCTAGCTCAGGAAAAAGGCCAATTGAACCTGCATGGCTGGGTGTACGACATCGAGACCGGTTCGATCGACGCGCTGGATGCCGACAGCCGAAGCTTCGTGTCGCTGGTCGAGCACCCGGACACTTGTGCCGTATCGGCCAAAGTGATCAAGGCTGCTTGATCGGGACCGCCGATTGTTGAAGAAAGTGACCGCCCTTGCAGCGGTCACTGATTGTTCCGGCTCAGCGTTTGACGCCCAGATCGATCTGGGTCATGCGGCTGCGAATGGTGAACACACCATCGCCTGAGAGAATCGCACTGCGAGCAAACAGGCGTCCACTCTCCCAGTTCGAAAGACCCAGTTCCGGCTTGTTCAACGCGTACTGGCCGTCGACCCAACGGGTGATGCCATTGCCGACAAAAGGCGCGTTGACCGCGTTGTAGAAGTGCTCCTGCGCCTCTGCATTTTCACTGATCAATGACACCGTGAATTGCGGGCTGTAGCGATTGAACAAGGCAATGGCGCTGTCCAGGTCGTCAACGATTTTCAGGCTGACTTCCGGGGTTTCTTCCCACTCCCATTCACGACCCAATTGAGCTTCCGGCAACGGCTCGGCCTGCGCCTCGGTCTGATAGCCTTCGGCGCGGTACACCTTGACCGTTGCAGTCAGCCAGTCTTGCGGCAGGTGCGACTCGCTGCCTTCGACGATGTGCAGCTTGCAACCCTGGCCCCGTGCGGTGCCGGCCTGCTTGAGTGCGTCAAGGAACAGCGGCACCAGTTCAGCGGCGCGGTCGCGGTGAATCAGGCAGACGTTCAGGGTGTTGCAGACCTTGCGGTCCAGGGAGTTGCGCACCACCGCGGCAAAACGTTGGGCATCGGCAGCGGCATCGGCGATCAGCCAGGCACCACCGGTGCCGTGCAGGCTGACTGCCGTGCCGGCCTGTTGCGCGATGCTGCCCAACTGGCTGACGGCGCGGCCCGAACCGCGGGCCACCGCCAATGACAGGCGCCGGTCGGCGAACATCGCCCAACCGGCGGCGTGGTTGACACTTTCCACCAGCGATACGGAACCGGCCGGCAAGCCGGCGTCGCTCAGCGCAGGGTTCAGCGCATGGGTGACGATCGCCTGGGCCGTGCCCAACGCATCACTGCCGATGCGCAGCACAGCAGTGTTGCCGGTGCGCAACACACCGGCGGCATCGGCAAACACATTCGGCCGGCCCTCGAAGACGAACGCGACGATGCCCAACGGCGAGACCACTTGCTCGACTTTCCAGCCATCGTGCTCCACACAGCTGATCACCTTGCCACGGCTGGCCGCTGCATCACGCCATGCGCGCAGGCCGGAGATCATGTCGCGACGCATGCGCTCATCGGCCAGCAACCGAGTGGTCGAACGACCGCGCGCCTTGGCCCGTTCGATGTCGGCCAGGTTGGCGGCTTCGATCAACGCCCAGCATTCCGGGGTTTCCAGGCGTCGGGCGAACAGGTCGAAGAAGGCGCTGATCGCTTGATCGGACACGGCCGACAGCGCGGTAAACGCCGCTTCGGCACGCTCGATTGCAACACTGGCCGCTTGCTGGTCCGCCACGGGTATCAGCAGCAACTCGCCGCTGACCTGCTCCACCAGCAGATGGTCACCGGGCTGGAAGCGCTGCGCCAGTTCGGGGCTGACGACAGTGACACGGTTACCGGCGAAAGGGATGGGCGTGCCAGCGACTAGACGTTCGAGCGCAAGAGACATGAAGCGGTTACACCATGCAATGGGCGGTCGGAAAATGTATAGCAAATTCCCTGTAGGAGCGAGCTTGCTCGCGATAGCGCCAGGTCAGTCAAATGTGTGCTGCCTGACACTCCGCTATCGCGAGCAAGCTCGCTCCTACAGGGGTCATGTGGTGGCCGTTTACGTATCTCAATGTATACAGCCCCGCCCCCGACACACCCCGCACTCAAAACCCCGCCACAACGACACACCGCAGATACACCCCATTGATGAAATACGCCTGCCGATTGGCCATGCCGATCAATGCGCTCAACTCACGGGGCATGCCGTTGCCCCGCCTCCCTGACCTGAAAGAGATCAACGTCCATGAGCACCTCCATTTCTTCGGCCGTCAAAGGCCTGCACCTGAACCTCGACCGTGCCGGCGACTGGGTTGCCCCCCTGGCGTTGCGAGTGTTCCTCGCCTGGGAATTCTTCGAGTCGGGCCTGGAGAAATTCAACGGCCAGAACTGGTTCGCCGATATCCAGGAGCGCTTCCCGTTTCCGTTTGACCACATTCCCGCGACGCTGAACTGGGAGCTGTCGATGTGGGCCGAACTGATCTTTTCCATGACGTTGCTGGTGGGCCTGGGCACGCGGTTTTCGGCGTTGAGCCTGATGGTGGTGACCCTCGTCGCAACCGCCGCCATCCATTGGCCTGCCGACTGGCACACCCTGAGTGAACTTGCCCAAGGCTATGCCATCAGCAACAAAGGTTACGGCAACTTCAAACTGCCATTGATCTACCTTGTGGCCTTCACCCCGCTGTTGCTGTCGGGTGCCGGCAAGCTCAGCATCGATGCGCTACTGACCCGTTTCTTCTGGCGGCGTTGAAACCCGATCCGCAATGCGGACAACAAAAGTAACGCAATACCCGTAGGAGCCGGCTTGCTGGCGATGGACTCAAGAGTGCTGCGTTTACCCAGTGCACACGCGTTATCGTTAACGACCATCGCCAGCAAGCCGGCTCCTACAAGGGACCGTGCCGGAACTAACGAACCACTTCCTCCAGCCCGGTCTCTTCGGCCAGCTTCGGATGCGCGCTGCGTTCATGCACATGGGCCTGGGGTGTGCGGTCAATCAGCAGGCTCAGCAGTTCCGGGCGGCTGTAGTGGCCGCGGGAATCCATCATGCGTTTGCGCTTGTCGATCAGGCCCATGTCGAGGTCGGCGATCACCTCGCCCTCACCTTCCAGCAACGAGCCCAGCACCGTGCCATCCGGGCTGATGATCGCGGTATAGCAACCGCCGGAGATCGGGCCGATGGCGCAACCGGTGTCGGCCATGATCTGCGCCTGTTGCTCGGGGTACAACCAGGCCGTGGAGTTGACCACGAAGCACGCTGCCTCCAGGGCATGCTGGCGAATGCTGACTTCCATTTGCGAGGCGAACAGGGGACCGGCAAACGACCCCGGGTACATCGCCGCATGGATCTGCTCGCCATCGGCCATCAAGGCGTAACGGGCCAACGGGTTGTAATGCTCCCAGCAGGCCAATTGACCGATGCGCCCTACCGCACTGTCGACGGCCCGCAGGCCGGAACCATCGCCCATGCCCCAGATCATGCGTTCGTGATAGGTCGGGGAAATCTTGCGACGACGCTGGATAAGCGAGCCGTCGGCATCGAACAACAACTGCGTGTTGTACAGCGAGCCGCCATCGCGCTCGTTGACGCCGATGGATACGACCATGCCGGCTTGCCTGGCCGCAGCGCCGATGGCATCGGTGGCCGCCGAAGGCACGGTGACCGCCTGATCCAGCAGTTTGAGGTGTTCGGCGGCCATTTCGAACGGCGACTGCACGTAGGAAAAGTACGGGTAGTACGGGACGATGGTTTCCGGGAATACAGCGAATTGCACACCCTGTTCGCCGAGTTCGAGAATCTTCTGCACCACTTTGTCGACGGTGCCTTCTCGGCTGTAAAGAACGGGGCTGATTTGTACGGCGGCGGCTTTGACGAGGCTCATGGCGGTGATCTCATTGAGGGAAAGAATTCAACGAGCTCAAGATTACGACAATAATATAAAGGCATTAATGTCGTATGCACCACCTTTTATGACATCGCGAACATCACCCCCGACTGGCACGCTGAATCACCTGCGGCGGCTGTCCAAACGCACGTATAAAAGCGCGGCGCATGCGTTCCCGATCACCAAAACCCGTAGCTGTCGCCACGACATCGATGGAGTGCCGCCCGCTTTCCATCATCAACCGGGCCGACTCGACCCGCAGGTTTTCGATGGCCTTGGCCGGAGACTGGCCGGTTTCGGCATGAAACACCCGGCTGAATTGCCGGGGGCTGAGATTGGCCGCTCTGGCCAGTTCCTCGACCGACAGCGCAGACTTGAGATTCTGCTTGGCGTAGTTCAGCGCGGCCTGTATCCGATCGGTCTTGGGGGCCAGTTCCAGCATCACCGAAAACTGCGACTGCCCGCCGGAACGCCGGTGGTACACCACCAATTGCCGCGCCACCTTGCGGGCAACCTCGGCGCCCAGATCCATCTCCACCAGGGCCAATGCCAGGTCCACGCACGCGCTCATGCCTGCCGCCGTCCACAGGTGGCCATCATTGATGAAGATCCGGTCTTCCTCGACCTTCACGTTCGGGTACGCCTTGCGAAAGGCCGGCACATGCGCCCAGTGGGTGGTCGCCCGCCGACCGTCGAGCAAACCGGCCTCCGCCAATGCATTCGCACCGGTGCAAATCGAGCCCAGACGCCGGGTGCCGAGACTGGCGCAGCGCAAAAACTCCAGCATGCCCGGCGTGGTCGGGCGGATCAGGTTGTCGCCCATGACCAGCAGCGTATCGAACGAACGCTGGTCGAACGCTTCGGTCTGCACAGCAAAACCGGCGGACGTCTGCACCAGGCCACCCGGCTCGGACAGTAATGCAATGCTGTACAACGGCTCGTCTGCGGCGCTGTTGGCCAACTCGAAGGCGGCACACATGGCCAGCCCCAGAACCTGAAAACCGGGGTAAACAATGAGTCCGATCTGGTGCATGGCGCAATGACCCTAAACGTGGCATGCCTGATAATCAGGCCAGAACCTGCACTCTACCCCGAACAAACCACAGCGCAAATCAGGGTGACGCCGACCGGCATCACATCCGACAGCGCATATGGCCGCTGTCGGATGAACAGGCGTGACTCTTGCCGTGCCGACATCGTGCGGCAAGTCGATGGCGAGGCCGGACGTTGATCGGCAGCCTACTTGACCAGCCTGGTTTCCCTGGACGGCCGATAGCCAAAATAAGAGCTGTAGCACTTGCTGAAGTGGCTGGGAGAAACGAAACCACAGGCGACAGAGACTTCAACGATGGTCAGCGTGGTGTGCTGCAGCAAGCGCCGCGCCTCGGTGATGCGCAAGTCCATGTAATAGCGCTGCGGCGTGGTGCCCAACTGCTCCTTGAACAGACGCTCGATCTGCCGGCGAGAGCGCCCTGCGTAGAGGCACAGCGTCTCCATTTCCAGCGGTTCCTCCAGATTGGCGTCCATCAGGTTGACCACCTCTCTGAGCGGACCACTGACCGAGACATTCAGCGACGGCTTGATGCGCCGGTAGCGTGAAGCCTCAAACGCCAGAATGTCCTCGATGCCATCGGTCAGCGCCTTGTCGTACAGCCCCCGGATCCACTCCAGGGCCATATAGAACGTACCCGTCGGGCTCGACGCAGTCAGGCGGTCACGATCCACCACGTAGGCTTCGCTGGTCACCTGGGTCAGTTTGGCAATTTCCGCCAGTGCCGGGCGGTGTTCCGGGTGAATCGCACAGCGATAACCCTCGAGCAAACCGGCGCGTCCGAGAAACCACGCGCCGTTCCACACGCCAGCCAGGGTAACGCCCTGCTCCGCCGCGTCTTGCAGCAGGTTGATCAATGCCTCGTCAGCGTGCAGATGGGTGCGGTATCCGCCACAGACCACCAGCAGGTCCAGGTTCTGAATCTCGGCATGGCTCAGGCAGGCGTCGGGACGGATGACCAGCCCCAGATCGCTGATCACCTCAGCGTCCTTCAGGCCGAAGGTTTTCGTTGAAAACAGCTCCGGCCGCAACAGGTTGGCCGTCACCACCGTATCCAGCGCCTGGGTAAACGCCGGCAGCGAGAAATGCTCCAGCAACAGGAAACCTGCACGCGCCTGCAGAACGGTTTGGCCTTCATGCTCTTTGAGGAAGCGAAGGTTCTTGCCTTTCATCGCTCCGCTGAACTGACGTCGCTCTACCAACGATTGCCTCGCTTCGTCCTGTCGACGAACCTGTGAAATAACGCTTTGATACCTGTCACTCCCGACCTGGAAACCTGTATCCCCTGGCGCCGAACATTCGACGTCTGCACTGTTTACGCAAGTTGAAAGCCTTGGGCAAGCCAGTCTTTCGGCCTTAAACCAGTTTGCGCGGGGAATGGCAATCGCCACCGAGATCACAGCCACCTGACGAACCGCCTCGCACCGACGCGAACCTGGGTCGATACTGCACGGGCCTCCCCCTTCGCCGAGGAAAGGAACATGCCGCTGACTCTGTATTTCCATCCGCTCTCGTCGTTCTGCCACAAAGCGCTGATCGCGCTCTATGAACTGGAAATCGGGTTTGAAAAAAGGATCATCGACCTGGGCAACGAGGCTGACCGGGCCGAGCTGCAAGCTCTTTGGCCACTCTGCAAATTTCCGGTGATCCGCGATCACGACCGCCAACGGAACGTAGCCGAGTCGAGTGTGATCATCGAGTACCTGGACCACCATCAGGCCGGCCACCTGTGCCTGATTCCTGAAGATTGGGATGTCGCGCTGGAAGTACGCCTGTGGGATCGTTTTTTCGACCTGCACGTCCAGGTGCCGATGCAGAAAATCGTCGCTGACCGAATGAACGCCTCCAACGGCGATCTGACCCGCGAACGCGCCGCGTTGACAACGGCGTACGGCATGCTTGAACGTCAGTTAAGCGCAAACGCCTGGGCCGCCAGCCCGGCGTTCAGCATGGCCGATTGTGCCGCTGCCCCGGCGCTGTTCTATGCCAGCACCCTCGTGCCGTTTCCCGACGAGCATCATCGCTTGAGTGCTTATTTCGACAGGTTGATCCAGAGGCCTTCGGTCAAACGGGTGATCGACGAGGCGAGACCGTACTTTTCCATGTACCCGTTCGCCGAGTCCATTCCACAACGGTTTCGGTCGTGATGATTGGGAGGCGAAAACGAAAAATCCCCGCGATCCATCAGAAAATGGATCACGGGGATCAATAACGAACGCTTGCGTCTGATCAGGCCGGAACGCCCAGGATGATGTGGGAAGCCTTGATCACGGCCGTGGCGCTGACGCCGGTTGCCAGCCCCAGTTCTGCCACAGCATCGCGGGTAACGATCGAATAGACCTTCGAACCGCCGGCCAGCTCGATGACCACCTCTGCGTTGACCGCACCATCGGTAACGCTCAGTACCTTGCCTTCCAGGCAGTTACGCGCCGACAGGCGAATGTCGCTCGATTCGGTCATCAACATCACCCAGGGCGCCTTGATCAGCGCGACGGCTTCTTTGCCGACGGCGATGCCCAGGCTCTTGATGCTTTCCATGGTGACGACGGCAACCAGTTGCTCACCGCCCGCCAGGGTCAGGACCACTTCGGCGTTGACCGCGCCTGGCTGGACCTGGCTGACTTTACCTTTGAATACGTTGCGTGCACTGACTTTCATGTGAGGCGTCCTTTTCTTGACTTTAAAGTTAGGAAACGGCCGGAATCATCAGTGTAAGCGCTATGTAGAAACAACTACAGCGCTGCGATAGTTCAGTGACGGATGGCCAGATCAGTCCGAAAGGTCTTCATGAAACGCGCCCAAAGGACGCCCGCGAGCCTTGGCTGAACGCTGGCTGGCAAGGGAACATCCGGGAAATGAATAACGGACGCAGAAAAACAGCGAATCGACGAATAATAACCGCCGTTCGAGTGTTATCGGATTGTGCAGGTAGAAAATGGCAGGGGCGGCTGGATTCGAACCAACGCATGGCAGGATCAAAACCTGCTGCCTTACCGCTTGGCGACGCCCCTGTATCTGTTGCGATGAGTGCCTGGCACTCGCTTTCTTGAGTGGCAACAGGACCTGTTGCCTTCTTGCGTGTCAGGCTCCCTGAGGGCCGCTGCAAGAGTGGGCGCAAATTTACCAACTTTTGCCTCGTCTGGGAAGCCCCAACAAAACAATTTGTTTTTTAAAACAGACGCTTAGTGTTGAGGCAAGTGATCGACACAGGTTCCGCCCAACCAGGTCTGCTACGCTTTTCTCGAATGGAATCAGGAATAGTTTGCGCAACACCCTTCCCCTTGCAATCTGAGGGCGCCAAATGTGAAAGGCAAATTAATGGGTACCGCTGCAACCCTCCTGGTGGTCGGGGCGGCGATTTATGGGTTGAACACCTGGGAACACATCCAGAGCCAGCGACAGGAAGCGGTCTGCAAGGCCGCCCGGGAGCATCTCGACAGGCTGGAAATCCAGGCGCGGGCGCTGGCCTCCGGGTTGACGGTCGAAGCCTATGCCGAAGCCGAAAAAGCCGAAGCCGGCCAGTTGGTCCTGGCACTCGATACCGCCAGGAATGAAGCCGAGGTCGATGCCGTCATCGACAAACACTCCGCGACTATCGAGGCGCAGATAACGGCCGAAGACGCCGAGGTCCAGTCCCGGGGCGAGCAACCCTTCCTCGGTCAGGAACTCAAGAAGCAACGCATCCCCACCGACGTCAAACAGGAACTCAAACGTGCTGAAAAAGCCGTTGCCGACTCCTGCGAATAATCTCGACCGCTAGCGCCAGGTTTGTCGCCAGCGTCTAGACTTCAGCAAAAGCAGCATGCGACCAGACTCCGCGTTCATAACAAAAAACCTGCAAAAAACGAGGGGGTCTCGACCTTGAAAACATCAACCCTCTGCGCCATGGCGTGCCTGCTGGTGTCGGTCGCGGTGTCTGCCAACGGCGTCATTCCTGTCCTCGAAATGGACTTCACACGGTCTGCGATGGAAACCCTGAAAAAAATCGGCATCGACGACGCGTGCATCATCGGCGCCTCCAGCGCCGCTGCGTTCACCTACTGCCGGGAAGGATCGACAACACTCTGGAAGTATCAGGCACTGGACCTGGAACAAATGGCGGCGACGCGCAGTGATGCGCAACAGCCCTCGGCGGTCTACCAACCCATTTCTGTCCTGGAGTTCGAGAGCGCGGCCTGTGAACACGAGATCAGCCTGGCCGCCGATAAAAAGCCGGCAACGATGCGTTGGCTGATCCTCGGCCTGATGGCCATTTCGTTGCTGACGGGATTGGGTTACACATGGCGGGCCATTCTGCAGCGTCGCCAAAACGCCACCGCGTACTCACAACCCCATGAGCAAGCGTCGAGCGAGACCCTGTCGCCATTCCAGGCAACCGCACGGATAAAAGCCCTGGCAGCGTTTGGTCTGGCTGTTGCCGTGGCATTCGTTTACTTCAACTACAAAGGGCATTGAACAACAGGTGAGCGCACCGTTGCGGCGCGCCCACCGGTCACTCAATGCGGCGCTCGCGGGATGGTCTTGAGCAGGTCTTCGGGGCTGATGTGCCCCACCACGCTGCCCGGCTGCGGCATATCGAGGATGTGGCCTTTCATCTTGCCGATGATGTGCATCTCGCAAGGCTTGCAGTCGAACTTCAAGGTCAGCACTTCATCGCCGTGGATCAGTTGCATCGGCGCAACCTTGGTGCGCACGCCGGTCACGCCCTTGGCCTGTTTCGGGCACAGGTTGAAGGAGAAACGCAGGCAGTGCTTGGTGATCATCACCGGCACCTCGCCCGCTTCCTCGTGGGCCTCGTAGGCTGCGTCGATCAGCTTGACGCCATGGCGGTGATAGAAGTCGCGGGCCTTCTGGTTGTAGACGTTGGCCAGGAACGACAGGTGCGACTCCGGGTACACCGGCGGCGGTGTGGTTTCGGCCTTGCGGCTGCCACGGGGGTGGGCGGCGATCCGTGCTTCGGTCAAGGCGTCGATCACTTCACGGCGCAAGGCCTTGAGCTGCGAGTTCGGGATGAAGTACGCCTGCGGCGCGTCCAGCTTGATGTCGATGGCGTGGTACTGCGTGGTGCCCAGTTGACCGAGCAGATCCTGCAATTGCTCCAGCGCCTGCTCCGGTTTGTTGGCGGCGCCGAACGGGCCATTCAGGGTAACGCTGGCGTTGATGCCTTCTTCGCTGGTGGCGGTCAGCTCCAACTGCTCTTCACGCAGGCGCGCAACCCAGCGCAGGGCCACGCGACGCTCGGCGGAGGTCTTTTGCAGCGCCTGTTGCCAGTTGTGATCGAGATTGCGATTCAGCGGATGGTTGGGGCGCAGCTTGTACATCCCCTCCGGCATCTCATTGGGCTCGACGCGATAGCGATAACGCTTCTCGCCGTCCTCCTCGAACTCGCCCTTCGGTTCGGCGATGTTGGCGCGGAAGCCCACCACTTCACGCTTGACCAGCACGTTGAGGCCGTCACCGTTGGACAGCGGCTCGTGGGTCACGACCTGCATGTCACGCTTGGCGACTTTCTCGACCACACCCACCGGCAAACCGGTGAAGGTCGGCGAGTCAAAGGCGCCGATATCGATCTTGCGGTCAGTGACGAAGTAATCGGTGCTGCCGCGGTGGAAGGTTTTTTCCGGGTCGGGCAGGAAGAAGTGCGCGGTACGGCCGCTGGAGGCACGGGCCAGATCCGGACGGTCTTCGAGCACGGCGTCGAGGCGCTGGCGGTAGTAGGCGGTGATGTTTTTCACATAGCCCATGTCCTTGTAGCGGCCCTCGATCTTGAACGAACGCACGCCGGCCTCGACCAGGGCGCGGATGTTGGCGCTCTGGTTGTTGTCCTTCATCGACAGCAGGTGCTTTTCGTAAGCGATCACGCCACCCTTTTCATCCTTGAGGGTGTACGGCAGACGGCAAGCCTGGGAGCAGTCGCCACGGTTGGCGCTGCGCCCGGTTTGCGCGTGGGAAATGTTGCACTGGCCGGAAAACGCCACGCACAACGCGCCATGGATAAAGAACTCGATGGCCGCGTCGGTTTCGTCGGCGATGGCACGGATCTCTTTGAGGTTCAGCTCGCGGGCCAGCACCAGCTGCGAGAAACCGGCCTGATCGAGGAACTTCGCCCGCTCCAGCGTGCGGATGTCGGTCTGGGTACTGGCGTGCAGTTCGATCGGCGGAATGTCCAGCTCCATCACACCCAGGTCCTGGACGATCAGCGCATCGACGCCGGCGTCGTACAACTGGTGGATCAGCTGGCGGGCCGGCTCCAGTTCGTTGTCGTGCAGGATCGTGTTGATGGTGGTGAACACACGCGCATGGTAACGACGGGCGAATTCCACCAATTGGGCGATATCGCTCACTTCATTGCAGGCGTTGTGGCGGGCGCCGAAGCTCGGGCCACCGATGTACACGGCATCGGCACCATGCAGGATAGCCTCGCGGGCAATGGCGACATCGCGGGCAGGGCTGAGCAATTCCAGGTGATGTTTGGGCAAAGACATAGTTTTTTTAGTCAGGCTTGTCACAGTCGAGGCGTGCATTGTAGCGGCGAAACGCCTGACCGGCACCCGTGTGCTGCCAGGTGGTGCTTCGAGCACGCCTCAATCCCTGTAGGAGCGAGCTTGCTCGCGATGGACGTTAACGATAACGCTGGCAACCTGATGCCCCGAGTCGCTCTCAGGTTCATCGCGAGCAAGCTCGCTCCTACAGTATTGTGTGTGTTGCCGTGATCAGGCCT
Source organism: Pseudomonas sp. GM55 (assembly GCF_000282395.1). Lineage (NCBI taxonomy): Bacteria > Pseudomonadati > Pseudomonadota > Gammaproteobacteria > Pseudomonadales > Pseudomonadaceae > Pseudomonas > Pseudomonas sp. GM55. The sequence continues at coordinate 13,617 of NZ_AKJJ01000105.1, forward strand.
TGGCCGCCATTGCGGTCACTTCCACGCGCATGCCTTCCACTGCCAACGAGGCAACCCCGACAGCAGCGCGCACCGGCCATGGTTTGGCGAAGTAGCGCTTGTAGACCTCGTTGAACGCGGCGCGGTCGGCCATGTCGGTGAGGTAGATGGTCAGGTGCATCACGCGGTCCATGGAACTGCCGGCTCTCTCCAGCGCAACCTTCAGCGCTTGCAGGGTGCATTCGCTTTGCAGGGTGATGTCGCCCAGTTCCAGGCTGCCGTCGGCGCGGGTCGGGATCTGGGTGGAGACCAGCACGCCGCCGAAACCGACGACGTCGGAAGAAATCGAATCCGCATCAGGATCGGGCGTAAAGGTCAGGTCGTGGTTTGCCATGAGAACTCTCTTGCTTGAAGTGGTGAGGCAGGCGCCTTTTGCGCGGCCAGTCTACAGGGCCATTGGCGGCACGTCGCTAATCCGCACCGTACGGTTGCGGGTGACCGGTGGCCTGGCGGTACTGGCGCGGAGTGAAGCCGGTCAATGCCTTGAACTGCCGGGTGAACGCGCTGTGATCGGTATAGCCGCATTGCAGGGCGACCTCGGTGATCGGCAGTTCCGTATGGAGCAAACGATGCGCGTGCTCCAGGCGAACCTTCTGGATCATTTGCCGTGGCGTCAAATGGAACACACGCTTGCAGTAGCGCTCGAGCTGCGCCACGGAAATGCCGGCGATGCGCGTCAACTCGCCGAGGGTGACGCGACGGTTGAAATGCGTACGGATGTGCTCGTCCACCGCCGCCAGGCGCTGGTACGCCGGGTGCGTGTCACTGGCCGATTGCAGGTCGACCGAGATGCCCGCCAGACCGATGATCTGATTATGGCGGTTATACAGCGGTCGTTTATGGGTCAGGCACCAGCCCGGCTCGCGGCTGCCGTACAGGTGCAACTCCAGCTGGTCTGACAGCACCAGACCTTGCTCCAGCACACGCCGGTCCTGTTCGGTATAGCCGGGCCCCAACTGTTCGGGAAAAACCTCGGCGCTGGTTTTCCCCAGCAGCGGTTTGAGCTGCTTCAGGCCACAGCGTTGAACCAGCGTGCGGTTGGCCATGACATAGCGCGCCTGCACGTCCTTGATGAAGATCGCCGCATTCGGAATGACATCGAGCAACGGCAACAAAAGCGCAATGCCCGCCAGCAGTTGCTCGATGGATTCGGGGCGGTTCGAGTCGTCGCCCTGGCACAACAGCGCAAACGCATCCTGAGTCATCTACCTGTCTCTCCCAATGATCGGCTGTTGCCCATTGTGCTGATTTCGTCATCGACACCCAAGGAAAACATCAATCGCGAATAAGCCGCCGAGTTCACTCTATGGCCACCGCCCTCCTCGGCAAAACCGACGGGGACGACTTGAAGTGCACACCTGCCTATCCAATAACTCACAAGAAGGCGATGCCATGCCAGGCCAAGGCAAGTTCAAAAAACAACTTTCGTTGATAGACCTTACGTTTATCGGACTGGGGGCCATCTTCGGCTCCGGCTGGTTGTTCGCAGCCAGTCACGTGTCCGCCATCGCGGGGCCGGCGGGGATATTTTCCTGGCTGCTGGGCGGTTTTGCGGTGCTGCTGCTGGGCATCGTCTACTGTGAACTCGGCGCCGCATTACCCCGTGCCGGCGGTGTGATTCGCTACCCGGTGTACTCCCACGGCCCGTTGCTCGGCTACCTGATGGGCTTCATCACCCTGATCGCGTTTTCCAGCCTGGTGGCCATCGAGGTGGTCGCCGCGCGCCAGTACGCCGCAGCGTGGTTTCCCGCATTGACCCAGGCCGGTTCCAGCAATCCAACGGCGCTTGGCTGGCTGGTTCAGTTCGGTCTGCTGTGCCTGTTCTTCATGCTCAACTACTACAGCGTGAAAACGTTCGCCAAGGCCAACAACTTGATCAGCATGTTCAAGTTCATCGTGCCGTTGCTGGTGATCGGCGTGCTGTTCACTTTCTTCAAACCGCAGAACTTCCAGTCCCAGGGCTTCATGCCATTCGGGCTGTCGGGTGTCGAGATGGCGGTGTCCGCCGGCGGCATCATCTTCGCCTACCTGGGGTTGACGCCGATCATCTCGGTGGCCAGCGAAGTGAAGAATCCGCAACGCACCATTCCGATTGCACTGATCCTCTCCGTACTGCTGTCCACCGCCATCTATGTGTTGTTGCAAGTGGCGTTCCTCGGCGGCGTGCCCACCGAAATGCTCGCCAACGGTTGGGCCGGCGTCGCCAAGGAACTGGCTCTGCCATACCGCGACATCGCCCTGGCACTGGGCGTGGGTTGGCTGGCTTATCTGGTGGTGGCCGACGCGGTGATCTCCCCCAGCGGTTGCGGCAACATCTACATGAACGCGACCCCGCGGGTGATCTACGGCTGGGCGCAGACCGGCACCTTCTTCAAGGTCTTCACCCGTATTGACGAAAAGTCCGGCATCCCGCGTCCGGCGCTGTGGCTGACCTTTGCCCTGTCGGTGTTCTGGACCCTGCCCTTCCCTTCGTGGGAAGCGCTGATCAACGTGGTCTCCGCCGCGCTGGTGTTGAGTTACGCCGTCGCCCCGGTATCGGTGGCCGCCCTGCGCCGCAATGCGCCGGACATGCCGCGCCCGTTCAAGGTCAAGCGCATGGGTGTCCTCGGCCCGGTGTCGTTCATCATCGCCGCGCTGATCGTCTACTGGTCCGGCTGGAGCACCGTGTCCTGGCTGCTTGGCCTGCAAATCCTGATGTTCGTGGTGTACCTGCTGTGCGGTCGCTTTGTGCCGACCCAACACCTGAGCCTGGGCCAACAAGTGCGTTCTTCGGCGTGGCTGATCGGCTTCTATGCCGTGACCATCGTGCTGTCCTGGCTCGGCAGCTTCGGCGGCATGGGTGTGCTTACCCATCCCTTCGACACCCTGGTCGTGGCGGCTTGCGCCTTGGGCATCTACTACTGGGGCGCGGCCACCGGAGTGCCGGCGCATCTGGTTCGCCTGGAAGAAGAGGACGGTGAAGAAGAAGCCGACCCCGTCTACAGCGGCACGGCCACAGGCCAGCGTCCGATCGGTGTGTTGGCCCAGACCTCTCGCTGAAATTCAGGCGGCAAAGCCTGCGTGTTCCTCTAATGGAAAGGTTTATGAAAAAAGTACATGTCATTGATTCCCACACCGGCGGCGAACCGACTCGCCTGGTGATGTCGGGCCTGCCCCCGTTGTCCGGCCGGACCATGGCCGAGAAGCGCGATGCCCTGCGCGAGCAGCATGACCAATGGCGTCGCGCCTGCCTGCTGGAGCCCCGTGGCAACGATGTGCTGGTGGGTGCGCTGTACTGCGAACCGGTGTCGCCGGATGCCACTTGCGGCGTGATCTTCTTCAACAACGCCGGCTACCTCGGCATGTGCGGTCACGGCACCATCGGCCTGGTCAACTCGCTGCATCACCTGGGGCACATCCAGCCCGGCGAGCACAAGATCGATACGCCGGTCGGCCCGGTCAGCGCCACGCTGCACGAGGACGGCAACGTCACCCTGCGCAACGTGCCCGCCTACCGCTACCGCCAGCAGGTACCGGTCGAAGTGCCGGGACATGGCCGCGTGTACGGCGACATCGCCTGGGGCGGCAACTGGTTTTTCCTGGTGTCCGATCACGGTCAGGCGTTGCAGCTGGACAACGTCGAGTTCCTCACCGAGTACACCTGGGCAATGCTCAAGGCCCTTGAGGCCCAGGGCATCCACGGTGAAGGCGGCGCGCTGATCGACCACATCGAACTGTTTGCCGACGACGACCTGGCCGACAGCCGCAACTTCGTCATGTGCCCCGGCAAGGCCTACGATCGCTCGCCCTGCGGCACCGGCACCAGCGCGAAACTGGCATGCCTGGCCGCCGACGGAAAACTGGCCGCCGGTGAGCGCTGGGTCCAGGCCAGCATCACCGCCAGCCAGTTCATCGGCCGCTATGAATGGGAAGGCGAACGCATCATCCCTTTCATCACTGGCCGCGCCTACATGACCGCCGACAGCACCTTGCTGATCGACGAACAGGATCCCTTTGCGTGGGGCATTTGAGCCCCACGCCTTTTCCCTAACCCGATCTGAATGAACGCTTCAAGGAGTGACAATAAAATGAGCGACAACATTTTCACTGGCTGCATCCCTGCGCTGATGACCCCATGCACCGCCGAGCGCAAGCCGGACTTCGACGCACTGGTGGCCAAGGGTCGCGAGCTGATCGACATTGGCATGAGCGCAGTGGTGTATTGCGGCTCCATGGGCGACTGGCCGCTGCTGACCGAAGCCGAGCGCCAGGAAGGCGTGGCGCGCCTGGTGGCCGCCGGCGTTCCTACCATCGTTGGCACCGGTGCCGTCAACAGCCGCGAAGCGGTGTCCCATGCGGCACACGCGGCCAAAGTCGGTGCCCATGGCTTGATGGTCATTCCGCGCGTGCTGTCTCGCGGCGCTTCGGCCACCGCGCAAAAAGCCCACTTCGCCGCGATCCTCGAAGCCGCCCCGGGTTTGCCGGCGGTGATCTACAACAGCCCTTACTACGGCTTCGCCACCCGCGCCGACCTGTTCTTCGAACTGCGCCGCGAGTACCCGAACCTGATCGGCTTCAAGGAGTTCGGCGGAGCGGCCGACCTGCGCTACGCCGCCGAACACATCACCTCCAAGGACGATGACGTGACCCTGATGGTCGGTGTCGACACCCAGGTGGTGCATGGCTTCGTCAACTGCAACGCCACCGGCGCCATCACCGGCATCGGCAACGCGCTGCCGCGCGAAGTGTTGCGCCTGGTGGCCTTGAGCAAACAAGCGGCCAAGGGCGATGCCAAGGCACGTCGTCAGGCGCGGGAACTGGAGTCTGCCCTGGCTGTGCTGTCGTCCTTCGATGAGGGCTGCGACCTGGTGCTCTACTACAAGCACCTGATGGTGCTCAATGGTGACAAGGAATACACCCTGCATTTCAACGAGACCGATGCGCTCAGCGATGCCCAGCGTCGTTATGCCGAGAACCAGTACGCGCTGTTCCGCCAGTGGTACGAGCAGTGGTCGGCCGAGCAGGACTTCGCCTGATATTCAGCCTGTACAGCGGCGTGCCAAAGCGCGCCGCCTTTATTTTCGCCCACGGCGTACGGCGTTTTTTCGCATACGCCCACCCTCTTTTTTTCAGGAACGACCATGACTCTGACAGGCAACATGTTGATCGGCCAGCAGGCCATCGCCGGCAACCGCGAAGCGATCCGCGGCATCGATCCCGTCACGGATCTCCCCCTTGAGCCGGCCTATCACGGTGGCGGCAGCGAGCACGTCGAACAGGCCTGCGCCCTGGCCTGGAGTGCCCTGGACAGCTATCGCGGGACGTCCCCGGATGCACGCGCCGAATTCCTCGAAACCATCGCCAGTGAAATCGAAGCCCTGGGCGATGAATTGATCGACCGCGCCGTGGCCGAGACCGGCCTGCCACGCCCGCGTATCCAGGGTGAACGGGGCCGCACCTGCCAGCAACTGCGCACCTTTGCCCGCACCGTACGCGCTGGTGAATGGCTGGATGTACGGGTCGACAGCGCACTGCCGGAACGCCAGCCCCTGCCCCGCCCCGACCTGCGTCAGCGTCAGGTGCCGCTCGGCCCGGTGGCCGTGTTCGGTGCAAGCAACTTTCCCCTGGCCTTCTCGGTCGCCGGTGGTGACACCGCGTCGGCACTGGCCGCCGGTTGCCCGGTGATCGTCAAGGCCCATGGCGCGCACCCCGGCACCAGTGAGCTGGTGGGCCGGGCGCTGGCCCGGGCGGTCAAACTGTGCGGGCTGCACGAGGGCGTGTTTTCGCTGCTGTTCGGCTCCGGCCGCGAAGTGGGCATCGCCCTGGTCACCGACCCGCGCATCAAGGCCGTGGGTTTCACTGGCTCGCGCAGCGGTGGCATCGCCCTGTGCAAGGCGGCCCAGGCGCGTCCCGAGCCGATTCCGGTGTATGCGGAAATGAGCTCGATCAATCCGGTCTTGCTGTTCCCGGCGGCACTGCAATCGCGAGCCGAAGCGCTGGCGCAAGGCTTCGTCGCCTCCCTCACCCAGGGCGCCGGCCAGTTCTGCACCAACCCAGGTTTAGTCATTGCGCGCCAAGGCCCAGCCCTTGAGCGTTTCATCCAGACGGCCGCGCAACTGATCCAGCGCAGCCCGGCGCAGACCATGCTCACCCCGGGCATTTTCAACGCCTATGAGACAGGCGTTGGCGCGCTGGTCGAGCATGCCCACGCTGACACAGTGGCCGTCGGCCTGAGGGGCGAAACCCCGAACCAGTGCCAGGCCCACCTGTTCGTCACCCAGGCCAGCGAGTTTCTCGCCGACCCGGCCTTGCAGGCAGAAATGTTCGGCGCCGCTTCGCTGATCGTGCAATGTGCCAACGACGAGGAAATCCGCCAGGTCATCGAACACCTGGAGGGCCAACTGACCGCCACCCTGCACCTGGACGATGCCGACGTGGAAAGCGCCAGGGCATTGCTGCCGACTCTGGAACGCAAGGCCGGGCGCCTGTTGGTCAATGGCTGGCCGACCGGGGTCGAGGTGTGTGATGCCATGGTCCATGGCGGCCCGTTCCCGGCGACTTCCGACACGCGCACCACCTCGGTCGGCACCGCCGCCATCCTGCGTTTCCTGCGCCCGGTCTGCTATCAGGACTTCCCGGACGCCCTGTTGCCGGCCGCGCTCAAGCACGGCAATCCGTTGCAGTTGCGTCGCCTGCTCGACGGTCAGAGAGAAGCCTAGGCCATGTCCAACGTCTCCCTTTTCAACAACCCGCACGCCACGGCGGACGTTGCCGTGATCGGCGCCGGGATCATCGGCGTCGCCTGCGCCCTGCGCCTGGCTCGCCAGGGCCGGCGGGTGGTGGTCATTGATCAACAGGAGCCCGGCCGTGGCGCCTCGTTCGGCAATGCCGGGCACCTGGCCACCGAGCAGGTGTTCCCCATCGCCGACCTGTCCATCCTCAAACGCCTGCCCGCCATGCTCATGGACCCGATGGGCCCGCTGCGCCTGGACTGGAAATACATGCCCCGGGCCCTGCCCTGGTTCGTGCGCCTGTTGCTGAACCTGCGGCCGGCGCCGTTCCAGCGCACTGTGGCCGGCATCCGCGCGCTCAATGAAAGCAGCCTGGGCGCCTGGAATCGGTTGTTGGAAGCCATCGAGCGTCCCCAGTTGCTGAAGGAAGACGGCTCGTTATTGGTGTTCGAGCGCGGCGACTCGCAACAGGCCATCGAGGCGCTGCAGACGCGCATGCGCCAGCAACAGGTGCCGGTCGATTTCTGGCAGGCCGGGGCGGTCCGTGATGCGGCACCGCAACTCAGCGAGCAGATTCGCGGCGGCCTGTTCTTCCCGCGCACCGGGCATTTTCTCGATCCCTTCCGGGTGGTCGGCGAACTGGTCCACGCGGCGAAAAGCAGCGGCGTGCAGTTCCTCCGGCAGCGGGTCGAGGGCGGGCAATTGAATGAACAGGGCGTGTCGTTGATCACTGATCAGGGTCGCGTCAGCAGTCGGCAAGTGCTGATCGCCTGCGGCGCGCACTCGGCGAAACTCACCGCCGCGCTGACCGGCAAGAAAGTGCCGCTGGACACCGAGCGCGGCTATCACCTGATGCTGCCCCACGAACACCAGCGTTTGCCGTTCGCCGTCACCTCGCTGGAGCGCAAGTTCATCATGACGCCGATGGCCGATGGGCTGCGCCTGGCCGGCACCGTTGAATTCGCCGGTCTCGAATGTCCACCGACGATGGAGCGTGCCTGGCAACTGCACCGATTGAGCAAAGGCCTGTTCAAACGCGAACTGAGTGCCGAAGCGGCCACACCGTGGATGGGGTTTCGCCCTTCCTTGCCCGACTCCCTGCCGATCATCGATCGGGTATGCGACGGCAAGGTGCTGCTCGCCTTCGGCCATCAGCACCTGGGGTTGACCCAGGCGGCGGTCACGGCGGAAATGATTGCGCAAATGGCTTCCCCCTTGACTGGCGCCCAGCCCCACAACCTGCCGGCGACGGCGGCGTACCGGCTGGATCGTTTCTGAAAACAGGCCCATTGGCTGCGAGGGGGCAAAATTGTGGGAGCGGGCTTGCCCGTGAAGACGGCGGCACATTCAACGGCGATGTCGGCTGCACAGCCGCTTTCGCTGGCAAGCCAG
>NZ_AKJJ01000106.1:0-48953 GCF_000282395.1 Pseudomonas sp. GM55
CGGCTTGCCGGCGAAGGCGTTTGCAATGTTGACGCATGACTCAAGGCCGCTTTCGCTGGCAAGCCAGCTCCTACAGATGCAATGCCTGTCGAGCGGGCACAAAAAAACGCGACAGTCGCCTGTCGCGTTTTTGCTTGCCAGTCGCGGTTAAACGGTCGGCAAGCTCGGCGCCAACACGCCCTGACGCTTGCGATGAATCAGGAAGTACGCGCCATAGCACAGCGCAATGAAGCCAAAGCCCCAATACAGCGACGGACGCTGGGTTTCATCCAGGGCCAGGAACACGAACAGCGAGCAACACAGCGTGATGCACATCAGCGGCAACACCGGGAACCAGGGTGCACGGTACTTCAGGTCACTGAGTTTGCCGCCGTCACGCAAGTACGCCTTGCGGAACTTGTACTGCGCCAGCGCGATGACAATCCAGGTCACGGTGCCGGACATGCCGCTCACCGCCATCAGCACCATGAACAGGGTGTCGGCGGCAACGAAACTGGTCATCAGCGACACCAGTGCGAAGCACAAGGTGATGCTCAAGGCACGCAACGGCACGCCACGCTTGCTCAATGGCGAAAGACTTTTCGGCGCCATGCCGGTTTTCGACATCGCCCACAGAATGCGCGTCGAGGCATACAGGCCAGAGTTGCCCACCGACAGGATCGCGGTGAGGATCACGAAGTTCATCAGGTCGGCGGCGTAGGGAATGCCGACCATGTCGAACACCTGCACGAACGGGCTCTCCATCAGACCCGCCTGCTGCCATGGCACGATGGCCGACAGCACGACAATCGCCAGCACGTAGAAGATCAGCACGCGGAACACCACGTTGCGCACGGCGCGGGGAATGCTCTTTTCTGGCTGATCGGTTTCACCGGCGGCCACGCCCATGATCTCGCAACCCTGGAACGCGTAGACCACGGTCATCATCACCGCGAACACGGCTGACAGGCCGTTGGGGAACAGCGAATCGCCGATCAGGTTGCTCGCCATCGGCGCGGGTGCGCCGCTGCTCAGGGGCATCACGCCGAAGATCACCAGCACGCCGACCACGATGAAACCGAGAATGGCCGCGACCTTGATCCCCGAGAACCAGTATTCGGCCTCACCGAAAGCGCGGGTCGCCAGGGCATTGATGCCGAACAGCACCACCACGAACAGTGCCGACCAGTACCAGATCGGCACATGCGGGAACCAGCGCGTCATCAGCATGCCGGCGGCGGTGAACTCCAGGCCGACGGTGGTGGCCCAGCTCATCCAGTACACCCAGCCGATCATGAATCCCGTGGCCGGGCCGATGTATTTAGTGGCGTGGGTCTGGAACGAACCGGACACCGGCATCTGCACCGACAGTTCGCCCAGGCAGACCATCACCAGGTACATCAGGAACCCCGCGACCAGGTAAGCCAGGATCGCCCCCACCGGGCCGCCCTGGTTGATGGTCACGCCGGAGCCCATGAACAGCCCGGTACCGATGACGCCGCCCAGGGACAGCATGAAAATGTGCCGGCTTTTCAGGGCACGGGTCAGCTGAATGCCTTTTTGATCAGTACTGCGCTCAGTGTTTGCGTTCATGTCGGCACCTCAGCAGTCAGTGAGGTGTACAGCGCGCGACAGGACGTCACGGCGCAGGGTGGGATCAGCTTTACGGCAATTCATTATTATTATCTCCAATAAGCTTCGAAGACCGCGCTGCGGCGGTTGCGTCGATTATTGGAAAGCCATGTAAGTTCGCGTTGACCGTAAAGATCGAAGTTGTAGAAAGTCGTAACAAACTTGTACGTCAGCTCTGCAACAGGCCTTTCAGGGTGGTCAGTGCGTGCTGTAATTGTTCATCCAGCGCGGAGGTCATGCGGTGGATCGCCGATTCATCGTTGACCAGGGCCGACGTTTCCAGCGCTCTCAGCGTTGTGGCCAGTGAGCGGAAGCCCAGCGAATCACAGCTACCGGCCAGCCGGTGAGCCAGTTGCGCGACCTCCGTGCAGTCGGCAGCGACAATGGCTTCATGCAGCGCATCGCGATGCTGAAGAATCGAGTCGCGCAGCACCGCCAGCAGGCCCTGGACTTTTTGCTCGCCGAGCAAGTTGCGATGGGTCTGCAACAGCGGCCAGTCGATCGTCTCGTCATGCACAAGCGACTCGGCGACGGGGGTGTGCCCTTCCAGCACCTGGCGCAGGTTATCCAGCTTCAGGGGCTTGGCCAGGATGCCGTCCATGCCGGCCTCCAGATAACCTCGCACCAGCGCCGGTTGCACGCTGGCGGTCAGGGCGAAGATGCGGGTATGGCGGTTCGGCCCGTCGCTGTGGCGGATCTGCCTACATAACTCGACTCCGCTGATGCCCGGCAGATGCACGTCCAGCAACAGCAGGTCGAAAACCTGCGCGGCACAGAGTGCCAGCGCCTGTTGCGCCTCTTCGGCCAGCCACACTCGGTGACCGTCCCGTTGCAGCAGGCCCATGGCCACTTCGCGGTTGAGCGCCACGTCTTCAACCACCAGGATATTCAGGGCCGGACCCACCGCGCGAACCGGCGCGACTGCCACCACAGCACTGGCCGGCTGCAGGCAAAGCTCGAACCAGAAGCAACTGCCGCGCCCCACTTCACTGTCCACGCCGATGCAGCCGCCCATCTGCTCCACCAGATGTTTGCAGATCGCCAGTCCCAACCCGGTCCCGCCAAAACGTTGCGCGACTTCTTCGCTGGCCTGGGTGAAGCGCTCGAAAATCTTCGCCTGCATCGCCGGGGCAATGCCAATGCCGTCGTCAGTGACACTGACCCGCAGGCGCTGCCCCGTCTGTTCGCCGGTTTCAGCGAGTAGCGCCACTTCGACGCTGACTTCGCCGCCTTCGGTGAACTTGATCGCGTTGGCCAGCAGGTTGCTCAGCACTTGACGCAGGAACTGCTCGGCACCGTGGTGATGCTCGGCAATCCGCCTGTCGACCTGGCAACTGAGGATCGTGTCGTTGTTCAGCGCTCGCGGTTCCAACAGTGTCAGCACCTCGTCAAGCAACTGGCGCAGCGAGAAATCCACCGGTTCGGGATGGCTGACGCCCTCCTCCAGTCTGGCGAAATACAGCACTTCGTTGAGGATCGTCAGCAAGCCTTCGCCAGCCTTGTGCAAGGCATCCAGGCGCTTGCCGTCCTGTGCATCCAGAGGTGCGCCGCGCAACAGTTCGGCCATGCCGAGGATGCCATTGAGGGGCGTGCGCAGTTCGTGGCTCATGGTCGCCAGAAACCGCGATTTGGCGAGGTTGGCCGCTTCCGCTTCATCCTTGGCCCGCATCAGGCTGGCGGTACGACGCTCGACCATTTTCAGCAGTTCGTCGCGGTTGTCCTGCAAGGCCAGTCGATCTGTTTCCCGGCGCTCGATGTCCCGCAGGATCGCCCGGCGCATGTCGTCCAGCGCGTGGGCCACTGTATCGATTTCGTCACTGCCGCGACGCTTGTCCAGGCGCAAGGGTTCCTGCCATTCACCGGCGGCGATGCGCCGGGCGAACTCGGCCATGACTTTCAGGTGCCGGGTCACCAGTCGATAAAACAATCCCGACAGCGCAATGGCCAGGCCGCAGAGAAACACTGCCATCCACAACAGGCTGGTCAAACCGGTGGCGTACAGACGCTGGTACACCGCCCCCAGATCCGTGCTCACTTCCAGTTCGCCAAGGTTGCGCAACGGACCGGACGGCGGCTGATAATCCAGGGCGAAGCGCTCGATGCGCAGCGGTCCCGCGGGCTCTGGATTGCCCTGTATCAGGTCGAAATCGGCGCTGATCAAGTGCACCCGGGCGACGTCGGAGAAGTCCACCAGGCCGCGCAGTTGCACGTTCAGCTGTTCCTGGTTCAAGTCCCAGAGGCTGCGTTCCAGACTGGCCAGGTAACCGGCGCGAATCAACTCCATGCGTGAATCGATGTCGCGCATTTCCCGTCGATACTCGATGTACAGTTGCACGCTGCTGGCCAGCACGGTGAAGCACAGGCTGAACAACAGAATGAACAGCAGCAGCCGGCGCAGCAGTCCACCGGGACGGGCGCGAATCATTGCGCATCCGCCGGCAGGTTGATCATGTCGCGGTAGGTCACTTCGCTTTCGTTGAGCCAGCGCTCGATGTCGCCGGCATCGACCATGCGCTGCAACTGCGCATTGATCTCGGGCATGCGAGTGGCCAATGGCGAGCGCCGTGACACGGCGACCCGCAGGTAGTCCACGCTCAACGCCTTGGGCAAGGCGACGATGTCCTGGCCGCCGGGCAGGTTTTCCACGTACAACTGGCCGGTGCGCCGCTCCTGGGTGATGAAATCGATGCGCCCGCGAATCAGCTTGCCGAAGTTCTGGTGGCTGTCGGAAACCCATTCGATGTTGTTGTGGCGCACGACCATGCGATCGAACGCAACGCCGTAGCTCTCGCCGAACAACAGGCCGCCACGGTAATGGGCGAGGTCGTCCAGTTGTTCGAATTTCACCGGGTGCTTTCGGTTGATGAATAGCGCCACTTCCTCACGCAATACCGGCACCGTCGAGAACAGCATGCTCTGCTCCCGCTGCGCGGTGCTGTAGGCCAGCACCACATCGACCCGGCCTTCGGCGGCGTCCAGCAGGCAGCGTTTCCAGTTGCCCAGCACAACCATCTCGACTTCATACCCCAACTGGCCGAACAAGTGCTTCACCACACTGGGCGCCAGTCCGCGCACCTGCTTGCCGTCGCTCCAGGAGATCGGTGGGTACACCGGGTAATCGCAATAGCGAACCTTGTCCGCCGCGACGGCATGGCCGGCCATAAACACCGCCAGCAGGCAAAGCCAACGCCTCATCAGGTTCAGGCCGCCACACCGGCGGTGAACAGGTAACCGGCGCCGTGAATGGTGATGATCAACTGGGGTTCGGCCGGATCGTCGTGCAGCTTGCGGCGCAGGCGCCCGACCAGTACGTCGATGGAGCGGTCGTTGGGCACCCATTCGCGGTTGCGGATCTGGTCCATCAACTGGTCGCGGCTGAGGGTGTGGCCGCTGTTGCGCAGGAACACGCTGAGCAACTGGTATTCGCCGTGGGTCAACAGCGTTTCACTGCCCGACGCATCGATCAGCCGACGGCGGTCGGTGTCCAGCGACCAGTCGGCGAATTGCTTGACCGGTTTGGCCACCGTGACGGCAGGCGCTGGCGTTTGCGCATGACGTACCCGGCGAATCAGGTTTTTCGCCCGAGACACCAGTTCCCTTGGATTGAGGGGTTTGATCACGTAGTCATCGGCGCCGCATTCGAGGCCGACGATGCGGTCGATCTCGTCGTTGCGTCCGGTGATCAGGATGATCCCGACTTCCGAGCGCACCCGCAGCTCGCGGGTCAAGGTCAGACCGTCCTTGCCCGGCAGGCGGATGTCGAGCATCACCAGGTCCACCGACTGGCTGGCGAGGAAGGTTTCCGCCAGTTCCGCCGTGGCGGCGCAATGGACGTCGTAGCCTTCCTGAGACAGGTAGGCGTGCAGCAGATCGCGAATCAGCGGATCGTCATCGACGATCAATACCCGAGGAGTCATCGCTTGGTGTCCGGCTCAGGCCCGAAAAGGCCAGTTTCTTATTAGAGTGTTTTCCCGCATCGGCGCCAGAGAGTATCCATTGCTGAACGACTGATCAACAGTCGCTCGTCTGCAGGCAAAAGCGCTGGCGTCCACCGGCCTGCAAACCATCGACCCAGGCCTCGCAAATCTGGATGCCCTGCTCCGGGGTGAAGGTGCCGGGGTTCAGCCCGGACTCCAGCCACAAACCGTCGAGCAACGCGCTGAGGCTGATGGCCGCAAGGTCGGCATCGAAGCTTTCCCAACCCTCCTCCTGGGCCAGTTCCGCCAGCACCTTGCGCAGGATGCCGCGATACTCGCCATAGGAATGATCGTGGGCCTGATTGATGGCCTCGGCGGTTTTCACCGCGCCCCAGAACGCCAGCCACGCATCGATCAATTGTGGATCGAGCAGTTCGGCGGAAAACGAACCGCGGAAAAATGCCGACAAGCGCTCCCGGGCATTCGGCGCGGCTTGCTCCATGGCGTCGCGCAGCAAGGTCATGACCCGCCCGGTGATGGCCATGTAGGCCTCGGCCACCAGCTCATCCTTGCCGGAATAGTGATGGCTGATCAGCCCCACCGAGACCCCGGCCTCGGCGGAAATCTTGCGGATCGACGCGCCCTGGAAGCCATGACGCTTGAGGCACACCAGCGTCGCCTCGATCAGGTTGGCTTTGCGCAACTCCGGTTCCATGCGGGAAAAACGGGCTTCCTGATTCATGGGCGACACGCTCCTTGGTTCAATCGTTCAAGCCCGCACGGGTAAGCGGCGGGCTGAACGACTGTACAGCAAGAGCGGGCAATATCTCTAGTCGGGTGTAAGCCAGATGGACCGTGCCGCCCGCATCGCGGGCAAGTCGGATCGCCGCACCGCCGCTCCCACAGTGGTTTTTGTTGTTCGCAGATGTCGCGTACACCCACTGACCCTGTGGGAGCGGGCTTGCCCGCGATGAGGCCAGTTCACACAACCGAGAATCTGGATCAGTCCCGATACCCCGGCGCCACCCGATCCAGCATTCGCAACAACGCCGCCCAGGCCAGTTGCATCGCATCCGGGTCAGCAAGTTCACCCTCTTCCAGCGGCCGCCCCGGATCATTGAACTGACGCTCGGTGTGCTCACACACCTGCGCCGACGGCAACACGACCTCTCCCGCCGCCATGGCCGCCAACTGGATTTCACAGGCCTTTTCCAGGTAGTACATGCGCAAGAAAGCCTGGCTCACCGTCTCGCCGACGGTCAGCAATCCATGATTGCGCAGCATCAGCACCGGCTTGTCGCCGATATCCTGCACCAGGCGCTCTTGTTCGCTCAGGTCCAGCGCCACACCTTCGTAGTCGTGGTAAGCAACCCGGCCATAAAACTCCATGGAAATCTGATTGACCGGCAACAGTCCGCACTTCAACGCCGCCACCGCGCAACCGGATCGGGTGTGGGTGTGCAGCACGCATTGCGCATCTTCACGGGCACCGTGGATGGCGCTGTGGATCACGAAGCCGGCCGGGTTGACCGGGTACGGCGACGGCTCCACGGCGTGGCCATCGAGGTCGATCTTGACCAGGTTGGACGCAGTGATCTCGTCGAACATCAGCCCGTAAGGGTTGATCAGAAAGTGATGCTCCGGCCCCGGAATGCGCACCGAGATGTGGGTGAAGATCAAATCGGTCAAGCGAAAGTGCGCAACCAGGCGGTAACAGGCCGCCAATTCCTCACGCAGGCGCTGCTCGGTTGCGCTGCGCTCAGGGGCCAGGTGGCTGGCGATGTTGTTCATTGTTCTGGTTCTCCAGGGTGATCGGCTGGGGCAGACAATAAGGCTGGACGCGTGTGTACGTCCAGCCAACGCCCCTTGTAGGAGCCAGCTTGCTGGCGAAGGCGGCCTTGAGTCTTGCGTCGACCATCAGGCCGTCTTCGCTGGCAAGCCAGCTCCTACAAAGGCAGCGCCTGCACAGTCAGGTTATTTGCTGGCCCAGGCGTTGAAGCGCTCTTCGAGCTCTTCGCCATGATCGACCCAGAAACCGACGTTCATCGACAGCGCGCCCTTGAGGTTCTGCGGTGCAGTGGGCACCCATTGCGCCAGTTTTTCGTCCAGCCGTGCGGCAGCCTGGGTGTTGGTCGGGCCGTAGGGGATCTGCTGCACGTAGTTGACCTGGGCATCCGGTTGGTTGGCGAAGGCGATAAAACGTTTGGCCTGATCCACATGTTTGGACCCTTTGATGATCGCCCAGTAATCCATGCCATACAGACTGCCGGGCCAGACCAGGCCAAGGTGACTGCCTTTCTGCGCGGCGTCGGCGATGCGCCCGCTGTAGGTCGAGGTCATCACCACATCGCCAGCGGTCAGCCACTGTGGCGGTTGTGCGCCGGCTTCCCACCACTGGATGTATGGCTTGAGCTCAGTGAGTTTGGCGAAGGCCCGGTCCACGCCTTGCGGGGTGCCGAGGACCTTGTAGACGTCTTCGGTTTTCACGCCGTCCGCCAGCAGGGCGAACTCCAGGTTGTACACTGCGCGTTTGCGCAACCCGCGTTTGCCGGGGGTTTTCTTCACGTCCCAAAAGTCGGCCCACGAGGTCGGGGCCTGGGCCAGTTTGTCGGTGTCGTAGGCAATTGCCACGCTCCACACCAGCGCGGCAGAACCGCATTCCTGTGCCGCCTCGGGGATCAACTGGTCGGCGTGCCCCAGGCGCGTCCAGTCCAGACGCTCGTACATGCCCTCTTCGCAGCCGCGCATCAGGTCCGGGCCTTCGATCTGCACCACATCCCAATCGACATTGCCGGTGTCGACCATCACTTTGATTTTGGCCATTTCGCCGTTGTATTCGCTCTGGATCACTTTGCTTTGATCCACGGCGGCGAACGGTTGAAAGAACGCCACGTCCTGGGCTTTTTGTCCGGCTCCGCCGTAACCGACTACCACCATGTCCGATGCTGCCTGGGCACTGCCCAGGCCCATGGCCACGGACAACACCAAGGGATAAAAACCGTGCTTGAGCGTATTCGATTTCATCAGTGGTTCCTCTGGCAGGTGCCCTGCGGACACATTCCGCCCAGGCCCTTTTTTATTGTTGTGAGGTAAGCCCCAGGAGCAGGCTCGAAGCGAAATTACTGCAAGGCGCAGTAAAAAAACAAGTTGATTTTTTACTGAAGGTAAATTTCTATAGACCAATAATAACAACGCCGAAAACCTGCTGCCTCTGTAGGAGCGAGCTTGCTCGCGATGGACGTTAACGATGGCGCGTGTTGTCTGGATGAACGCGTCGCCCTCAAGTCCATCGCGAGCAAGCTCGCTCCTACACAGGTCAGCCTGCCTGGAGTACCCGCACCATGCCGTCCTCGACACCTGCCTTCGCGCACCTGTTCGAACCCCTGGAGATCCGTGGCAAGCGCCTGAAAAACCGCATCATGTCCAGCGGTCACGACACGTCGATGCCCACCGACAACCTGGTCAATGAACAATTGATCGCCTATCACCGGGCACGGGCCGAAGGCGGTGCGGGGCTGATCGTGCTGCAGGTGGCCGGGGTGCACGACAGTGCGCGCTACACCTCGCACGTGCTGATGGCCACTGACGATGCGTGCATCGAGGGCTACCGCAAACTGGCGCAAACCTGCCATGCCCACGGCACCGTGGTGCTGTCCCAGGTGTTCCATCCGGGACGGGAGATCATGGAGTCCAGCGATGGCTTGCTGGCGGTGGCCTACTCCGCCTCGTCGGTACCCAACGAACGCTTCCGGGTGATGCCCCGCGCGCTGGATCAGGCAATGATCGACGAGATCGTCGCCGGCTATGCCGCCGCCGCCCGGCGCCTGCATCAGGCCGGGATCGATGGCGTCGAGGTGGTCGCCAGCCATGGTTACCTGCCGGCGCAATTCATCAATCCGCGGGTCAACCGGCGTACCGATGGCTACAACGGTGATCTGGAACAGCGTTTGCGTTTTCTGCGCGAGGTCATCAAAGCCGTACGTGAGGCGACCGATGAGCAGTTCATCGTCGGCTTGCGTATTTCTGCCGACGAGCGCGACCCGGAAGGCCTGACCGAAGACGAATCCCTGGCCGCCGTGCAGTCGCTGCAAACGCAGCTCGATTATGTGCACATCGTCGCCGGCACCTCGGCGTCCCTTGGCGGCGCTGTGCATATCGTGCCGCCCATGGCGATCGAAGCCGCGTACCTGGCGAGGGAAGCCGGGACGTTCAAGGCCAGCCTGAACATTCCATTGTTCGTCACCGGGCGCATCAACCAGCCTCAGGAAGCCGAGCTGATTCTGGCCCGGGGCCAGGCCGATGTCTGCGGCATGACCCGCGCGCTGATCTGCGACCCGCAGATGCCCAACAAGACCGACACTGGCCGCGTCGAAGACGTGCGCGCCTGTATCGCCTGCAACCAGGCGTGCATCGGGCACTTCCACAAAGGCTTGCCGATTTCCTGCATCCAGCATCCGGAAACCGGTCGTGAACTGATTTTTGCCGAGCGTAAACCGACGATCACTCGCAAGCGCATCATGATCGCCGGCGGTGGCCCGGCCGGCATGAAAGCCGCCGCCGTCGCTGCCCAGCGCGGACATGACGTGACCCTGTACGAAGCCGGCTCACAACTGGGCGGTCAGGTGTTGCTCGCACAACTGCTGCCTCGGCGCAGCGAATTCGGCGGTGCCAGCACCAACCTGCAGCGGGAAATGGAGCTGGCCGGCGTGCGCGTGGTGCGCAACACACGGGTCAACCGGGCATTGGTGGAGCAGGAAAAACCGGACATGGTGATCATCGCGACCGGTGCCGAGCCATACTGGCCAGCCTTTGAGCGCGGTGGTGAGCTACAGGTGGTAGACGCCTGGCAAGTGCTGCGCGATGAAGTACAGGTCGGCCGTTCGGTGGTGGTGGTCGACTGGCGCTGCGACTGGATCGGCCCCGGCATCGCCGAACGCCTGGTGCGCGCCGGGCATCAGGTGCAACTGGCGGTCAACGGTACCCATTGCGGAGAAAACCTGCCGCTGTACGTGCGCGATCAACTGGCCGGCGAGCTGCATAAACTGGGGGTGCCGATCACGCCGTATGCGCGGCTGTATGGTTGCGATGACAACACGGTCTACCTGCAACACACCGCCAGCGGCGAACCAATGCTGATGGAAAACATCGACACCCTGGTGCTGTGCCAGGGTCACCAACCGGTGGATACCCTGGGTGCCGAGCTGCAAGGGCTGGTGGAGTTTCGCCGCATCGGCGACTGCCTGGCGCCTCGCACCGTCGAAGAAGCGATTTATGAAGGCCTGAAAGTCGCGTGGGAGCTTTAAGGCTGTTTATACTCCGGGGCTTCACCGCAGCGCTCTGTAGGAGCTGGCTCGCCAGCGATGGTCGTCAACGATAACGCGTGCTCACTGGGTAACCGCGGCGTCTTTACTTGCATCGCTGGCAAGCCAGCTCCTACAGGGGGTTATGGTCCCCTTCCCGGTTCGGAATTTTCCATGAGCAACAACAGCACCACACCGCCCGCACCCGGCAACGCCGAACCGCATTTTCTCGGCACGCGCATTCGCGGCCTGCGCAAACGTCGGGGCATGACCCTGGCGGAACTGGCGCAACAGAGCGAACTCACCGCCGGCTACATCAGCCAGCTGGAACGCAACCTCGCCTACCCGTCGATCCCGGCGCTGTTCAACATTGCCCGCAGCCTCGGTGTCACCATCCAGTGGTTCTTCGCCAGTGAAGCGGTCACCGCCCCCGAAGACGACGGCGTCGTGGTGCGCAAGAACAGCCGCCTGAACGTGCATTACGAAGACGGCATCGTCGACCAGTTGCTGACGCCGCAAGCCAACCGCCAACTGGAGATGCTCCACTCGCGTTTCCCGCCCGGCACCTACAGCCAGCAAAGCTACAGCCACGAAGGCGAAGAAGCCGGTTACTTGCTGTCCGGCAGTTTTGAGCTGTGGGTTGGCGAGCGTCATTTCCAGCTCAACGAAGGTGACAGCTTCAGCTTTTCCAGCCAGGAACCTCACCGTTACGGTAATCCCGGCGAGGTGGACGCGGTGGTGATCTGGGTGATTACGCCGCCGACTTTCTAACGCCGGCCGCGCCCGATTGGCTGCGCGACATTCCCGCGCTTGAGGGTGTCGCTCGGCAATTCCTTGAACAGCGCACGATAGCTGCTGGAAAACCGCCCCAGGTGCCAGAACGACCAATGCATGGCCACTTCGGCCACGGTGGTTTGCGTGGGTGAGCGGCTCAGCAGTTCGCGGCGGGCGCTGTTGAGTCGGCGCAAGCGCAGCCATTGGGTTGGCGACATGCCGGTGTAGGTCTTGAACGCATGCTGCAACTGGCGCAGTGAAACCCCGGCAACCTGGGACAGCTCCAGCAGGTTGAGGTGTTCTTCCGGGGTGTCCGCCGCCCATTCCCCTACCCGCTTCATGATCGCCCGTTCTCCCGCACGGCGCTGCAATGCGCCCTGGTCGAGGCCGACACACGCGTTGTCGAGAATGAACAGGCAGTCTTCCAGCAGCTGTTGGGTCAGCGCTTCGCGGCTCGGTGGGTCGATGGTCTGCGACAGCCGCGTCAGGGTCCCGCTGAGCCAACGGCAGAACAGCGCGTTCTGCTGAGAGTTGAGCGGTGCCATGAACAGCCCTTCGAGCCGGGCGATGTCGAGGCTATGACGCTTTACAAACTCCGGACCGAACACCACGGCGATTTCCTGGTAGTTCTCCGGGGTAATCCAGATGTTGCGACTTTCGCCATTCAACACATACAGCGCGTTGTCGCCGCGGTCGAAGCAGAACGACAGCGACCCCTGAGGCGCGCTGAAATTCTGCTCGACCCGGGTGTTCATGTGCTCTTCGTAAATCTCCACGCCCTGCAGATCCAGGTAGCGCACCAGACCTGCGAAATGCCCCGGCGACATCTGTTGGTAATGCTGGACCCAGCCCGGTGTGGCGCGGATTTGCTCAGCGACATCGGCGGTATTGAACGCTTGGACCTGGAGTGAATTGCACGTCGACATAAGTGACCTTGCGCACTCTTTTGGTGCGCTTTGTGCTGCTTAAAGTGGATAGATGGAACTGCAAGGCTCGCCCAAGATAGACGTCAACGCGCTACAGGGGAAGTGTCCGGCGGATGAAACCGGCCTCTCCTGGCGTTAATAAAACCAATAACGAGGTCTTTATGAATGTCCCTTTCGATCAGCTGTTCACTTGGCTGAAAGATCACAAGATTACCGAAGTCGAGTGCGTCGTCAGCGACCTGACCGGCATTGCACGCGGCAAAATCGCACCCACCAACAAGTTCCTGCATGAGCGAGGCATGCGCCTGCCGGAAAGTGTGCTGTTGCAAACGGTAACCGGGGACTTTGTCGACGACGACATCTACTACGACCTGCTCGACCCGACCGATATCGACATGGTCTGCAAGCCGGATGCCGATGCCGTCTACGTGGTGCCGTGGGCCATCGAGCCGACCGCCATCGTGATCCACGACACCTTCGACAAGTTCGGCAACCCGATCGAACTGTCGCCGCGCAACGTGCTGAAAAAAGTCCTGCAGCTGTACACCGACAAAGGCTGGCGGCCGATTGTCGCGCCGGAAATGGAGTTCTACCTGACCCAGCGCTGCGAAGACCCTGACCTGCCGCTCAAGGCACCGATGGGCCGTTCCGGTCGCGCCGAAAGCGGTCGTCAGTCGTTCTCCATCGACGCCGCGAACGAATTCGATCCGCTGTTCGAAGACGTCTACGACTGGTGCGAACTGCAAGGTCTGGACCTCGACACGCTGATTCACGAAGACGGCCCGGCACAGATGGAAATCAACTTCCGTCATGGCAACGCACTGGACCTGGCCGACCAGATCACCGTGTTCAAGCGCACCATGCGAGAAGCGGCGCTCAAGCACAACGTGGCGGCGACCTTCATGGCCAAACCGGTCGGCGATGAGCCTGGCAGCGCCATGCACCTTCACCAGAGCGTGGTGGACATTGCCACCGGCCAGCCGATCTTTGCCGATGCCAATGGCAACATGAGCGAGCTGTTCCTGCACCACATCGGTGGCTTGCAGAAGTACATCCCGAAAGTGCTGCCGATGTTCGCGCCGAACGTCAACTCGTTCCGCCGTTTCCTGCCGGATACCTCGGCGCCGGTCAACGTCGAATGGGGCGAAGAAAACCGCACCGTCGGCCTGCGCGTGCCGACCTCCAGCCCGGACGCCATGCGCGTCGAGAACCGTCTGCCGGGCGCCGATGCCAACCCGTACCTGGCCATCGCCGCCAGCCTGCTGTGCGGTTACCTGGGCATGGTCGAGCGCATCGAACCGAGCGCAGCGGTACAGGGTCGCGCCTATGAGCGTCGCAATCTGCGCCTGCCGATCACCATCGAAGACGCCCTGACCCAGATGGAAGAAAGCGACACCATCAGCCGCTACCTGGGCAGCAAGTTCGTGCGGGGCTATGTCGCGGTCAAACGCGCCGAGCACGAGAACTTCAAACGGGTGATCAGCTCCTGGGAACGTGAGTTCCTGATGCTCAGCGTCTGACAACCACGATCCCGCTAAAAAACTCGCTCCCCCTGTAGGAGCTGGCTTGCCAGCGAAGACGGTCTGCCTGATACACCGCTTTCGCTGGCAAGCCAGCGCCTACAGGGAGAGGCGCAAAAAATTCGGAAGCATCCAATAATTCCAAGAGGTATCGATATGCGTCTATTGAAATCCATGGTTCCGGTCGCGCTGGCAGTGCTGTTCAGCACCGGTGCCCAGGCTAAGCCACAGGTCAGTGTCTATAACTGGACCGACTACATCGGCGAAACCACCCTCGCCGACTTCCAGGCCAAAACCGGGGTCAAGGTGATCTACGACGTCTTCGATTCCAACGAAACCCTGGAAGGCAAACTGCTTGCCGGGCGTACCGGGTATGACGTGGTGGTGCCGTCGAACCACTTCCTCGCCCGTCAGGTAAAGGCCGGCGCGTTCCTCAAGCTCGATCGCGAGCAACTGCCGAATTTCACCAACCTTGACCCGAAACTGCTGACGCTATTGGAGAAAAACGATCCGGGCAACGCACACTCGGTGCCGTACCTGTGGGGTACCAACGGCATTGGCTATAACGTCGACAAGGTCAAGCAGGTGCTGGGCATCGATCACATCGACTCCTGGGCCGTGCTGTTCGAGCCGGAAAACATCAAGAAACTGAGCGCCTGCGGCGTGTCGATGATGGACTCGGCGGACGAAGTGTTCCCGGCGATCCTCAACTACATGGGCATGGACCCGCGCAGCGAAAACCCCGAGGACTTCAAAAAGGCCGAAGCCAAGCTGCTGCAGATCCGCCCTTACATCACCTACTTCCACTCTTCCAAGTACGTCTCGGACCTGGCCAACGGCGACATCTGCGTGGCGTTCGGTTACTCGGGTGATGTGTTCCAGGCCGCCAACCGCGCCAAGGAAGCCAACAACGGTGTGAACATCGCCTACGCCATTCCCAAGGAAGGCGCCAACCTGTGGTTTGACCTGTTGGCCATCCCCGCCGACGCCAGCAATCCGAAAGAAGCCCACGCCTTCATCAACTACCTGCTGGACCCGCAAGTGATTGCCAAGGTCAGCGCTTCGGTCGGCTATGCCAACCCGAACCCGGCCGCCAAGCAGTACATGGACCCTGAGCTGGTCAGCAATCCCGAGGTTTACCCGTCCCAGGCAGTCCTCGACAAACTCTACATCTCCACCACGCCGCCGCAGTCGATCATGCGCCTGATGACCCGCTCGTGGAGCAAAGTGAAGTCCAACAAATGAACCAGTACACCAAGGAACACGCCCTCTCCTATTACGCGGCGTCCGCCAAGGGGATGAAGCAGCGTCCCGCCCTGGCCTCGGACCTTGAGGCCGATGTCTGCGTGGTCGGCGCAGGTTTCACCGGCATCAACACCGCCATCGAGCTGGCCCAGCGCGGGCTCTCGGTGATCCTGCTGGAGGCCCGGCGGATTGGCTGGGGTGCCAGCGGGCGCAACGGCGGCCAGTTGATACGCGGCATCGGTCATGACGTCAGCGGCTTTGCCAGGCATGTGGGCGCCGAGGGGGTGCAGTACCTGGAACAGTCCGGGGTCGAATCGGTGCAAGTCGTGGCCAATCGCATCCGCGAACACGGCATTGATTGCGACCTGCGCTGGGGGTTCTGCGAGCTGGCCAACACCCCGGCACACTTTGCCGGGTTGAAGGCCGAGCACGCCGAACTGCTTGAGTCCGGTTACGCCCATGAAACCCGCCTGATCGAACCTGGCCAGATCCGGGAGCACGTGGTGAACTCCGGCGTTTACGCCGGCGGCCTGGTAGACATGGGCTCAGGCCACCTGCATCCGCTGAACCTGGCACTCGGCGAAGCGCAAGTCGCCGAGTCCCTTGGCGTGCAGATCTTCGAACAGAGCCCGGTACTGGAGCTGATCCACGGCGGTACCGTGCAAGTACGCTGTGCCGGTGGCACTGTGCGTGCGGGCACGTTGGTGCTGGCCTGCAATGCCCATCTGGAAGAGCTGGAACCGAAGCTCAGTGGCAAAGTGCTCCCGGCGGGCAGCTACATCATCGCCACCGAACCCCTGTCAGAAGACGCCGCCAGGCAACTGATCCCTCACAATGTCGCGCTGTGCGACCAGAAAGTCGGCCTGGATTACTACCGGCTCTCGGCTGATCGGCGTTTGTTGTTCGGCGGTGCCTGTCATTATTCCGGGCGCGACCCGGCGGACATCGCTGCCTACATGCGCCCGCAGATGCTCAAGGTGTTCCCGCAACTGGCCAGTGCGCGCATTGATTATCAGTGGGGCGGCATGATTGGCATCTCGGCCAACCGCTTCCCGCAGGTCGGGCGCTTGAGCCAGCACCCGAACGTGTTCTACGCCCAAGGTTACTCCGGCCATGGCCTGAACGTGACTCACTGGTGCGCAAGGCTGTTGGGCGAAGCGATCCACGCCGGCCACAGCAAAGGCTTCGACGTATTCAGCGCCGTGCCGCACATGACCTTCCCCGGCGGGCGTGCCCTGCGCTCGCCACTGCTGGCCCTTGGCATGTTCTGGTATCGGATGCGGGAAATGCTGGGCTGACACAATCCTTGCGAAAGGCAGCTGTATCTTGTGGGAGCCTGCTCGCTCCCACAATGCTTTGTGGTCGCATTCCACACTCACTCGATTCCGTTGTTTCGACTTTCGATTTGCTCAATTGCAAGGCACTTCTATATTGAGGGGGTGCTCTGAATTTCCTGCCTTCTGTTGAGCCTGGCCCATGGCAACTACTGATCAGCTGATCATCTGCGAGCACTGCGACAGCGTGTACCAGAAAGTAACGCTCGCCAAACATCAGAAAACCCTGTGTACGCGCTGCGGCGGCGTGCTTCAACGCTATAACGGCCTCACGGTGGAACAGCGTCTGGCGTTGACCTTCACCGCGTTGATGCTGTGGCTGTTTGCCAACTTCTATCCGGTGATGAGCATCAGCCTCAAAGGCATGAAAAACAGTGCGACTTTGTGGGACTCGGTGCTGGCCCTGAGCCTGGGGCCCATCACGTTCATCGCCATGGTGGCGGCGATCGCCATGATCATCGCGCCGATCTTCCAGTTGTTGCTGCTGATCTGGGTTTTGGGCTTCGCCCTCGCCCGGCAACGCTCGCCGGGATTCAGATTCTGCATGCGCTGGCTGGAAGCCTTGCGCCCCTGGAGCATGCTCGAAGTCTGCCTGCTGGGCGCCATGGTCGCGGTGATCAAGCTCGCCGGGCTGCTCGACGTGCTGCCCGGCATAGGTCTGTTTGCCCTGGCTGTGCTGAGTCTGATGATGATCCGCATCGCCGGGCGCGATATCCGCGACTTATGGGACATCTTATGAGCACGCCTCCGTACGCCGACGAGCTCAACCTGTGCCTGTGTCACAGCTGCGGGCTGGCCTGCGACATGACTGGCGAACCTCACGAATGCGAGCGCTGCGGCGCGCCTTTGCATCGACGCAAAACCAATGCCCTGACCCGGACCTGGGCCTACATGATCGCGGCCCTGGTGTTTTACATCCCGGCCAATTTGCTGCCGGTGATGAACACCGAAATGGTTGGCCACGGTGCCGACAGCACGATCATGAGCGGCGTGCTGGAGTTCTGGGAAGCCGGGGCCTGGGATATTGCCCTGATCATTTTCATTGCCAGTATCGCGGTGCCGGGCGTCAAGTTCGTCGCCATCACATTGCTGCTGGTCACTGTGCACCGCGACAGCGAGTGGGCACGCATCGAGCGGTCGAAGCTGTACCGGTTCGTCGAGGTCATCGGCTACTGGTCGATGCTCGATGTGATAGTGGTCGCCCTGGTGGCCTCGCTGGTGAAATTCCAGGCCCTGGCCGACATCGAGCCGCGTCCGGGCATTTTGTTTTTTGGTCTGGTTGTGGTGTTCACCATGCTCTCGGCCATGAGTTTCGATCCACGCATGATCTGGGATAAAGAACGGCAAAACCCACACAATGAGGAGGTCACGGATGAAGTCACAAGCCACTGACGGGCCGCAAGCCCCAGGGCCGGCGCCGGTCAAGACCCGCCGCTTCAGCGTTTCGCTGGTCTGGATCGTCCCGATCGTCGCGGTGCTGGTGGGAATCTCGCTGGTGGTTCACAGCATGCTGCAGGAAGGCCCGACCATCGTTGTCACGTTCAAGACCGGGGACGGCCTGACCGCGAATAAAACCGAAGTCAAATACCGTAATGTCGTGATTGGCCAAGTCTCTGATGTGGAACTGAGCAACGATCAGAAGAGTGTCAACGCCACCATCAAGCTGTCCAAGCAGGCTGAAAGTTTTACCCGCGAAGATTCGCAGTTCTGGGTCGTGCGTCCGCGCATTGGCGCTGGCGGTGTATCCGGTATCGATACGCTGCTGTCGGGCGATTACATCGGTGCCGATATCGGCCAGGCCAACGGCCGGGCAAAAAACTTCAAGGGGCTGGAAAACCCGCCGCCCATCACCTACGGCGAGCCGGGCAAGCGTTTCACCCTGTTCACCCAGGACCTGGGGTCGCTGGATATCGGCTCTCCGGTTTACTACCGCAAGATTCCGGTGGGTCAGGTGGTGGCCTACGCACTGGACCCGGACGGCAAGGGCGTGAACATCGAACTGTTCATCCATGCCCCCAATGACAAGTACGTCACCGAAAACACCCGTTTCTGGAACGCCAGCGGCATTGACGTGAACGTCGGTGCCAACGGTTTTGCGGTCAAGACCGAATCGTTGTCGTCCTTGCTGGTGGGCGGCATTGCTTTCCGCGCCCCCGACTACAGCCCTGACGATAAACCCGCTGCGGCAGAGTATGCCTACGAGCTGTTCGACGACCAGCAAACCGCCCTCGCCCCGCCAAACGGCAAGCCGCAGTACCTTGCCATGCGATTCGACCAGGCACTGCGCGGGCTCAAGGTGGATGCTCCGGTGGAGTTCCTCGGTGTCGAAATCGGCAAGGTGGTGGCGGTCAATCTGGATTACGACGAGAAAAAACGTTCCTTTCCGGTCAACGTCGGCATCGTGATCTACCCGCAACGCCTGGGCCAGGCCCACATCAAAATGCTCAAGGCGCTCAGTCATGACCCCAATGACGAAGCCGGGGGTGTGCGCCTGATGGGCACCTTCATCGACAACGGCCTGCGGGCCCAGGCCCGCACCGGTAACTTCCTGACCGGCCAGTTGTACATCTCCCTGGATTTCTACCCCAAGGCAGAAAAAGTCGCTTTCGATGCAAACGCACGCCCGGTCGTGATTCCGACCATTCCGGGCAGCCTCGAGCAATTGCAGGAAAAACTCGAATCCATGGTCGACAAACTCAACAAACTGCCGATCGAGCGTATCGCCGGCAACCTCGATGGCAATCTCGTCGAGCTGCGCAAAGGCATGATGCAATTCAACGGCAAGATCCTGCCTGGCGTGCAATCCACCTTGTCGGATGTCAGCAAGACGCTGGAAACGGCCAATTCGACCCTGCAATCCGCCAGTTCGACCTTGGCCGAGGACTCGCCGCAACGGGAAAAACTGGGGCAGACCCTGGATGAACTGGGACGCACCTCGAGATCCTTGCGTGATCTTTCTGATTACCTGGGACGGCATCCGGAATCGCTGGTTCGCGGCCGCCCGAACAATGCCGCCCCCGTGGATCTGCAAGGGCCACCGCGCAATTGAACACAGGAGCATCACCCATGGCTTTACCGCTGAAGTTCACCCTGGTCACCGCGATGTTGCTGCTTGCCGCTTGCCGCAGTGACCCGATTCAGTTCCACACCCTGACCCCGGCCCAGGTGGGTGATCATTCAAGGACCACCGCCGGGGTGATTCAGATCGAGACGATCAGCGTGCCGCCCCAGGTTGATCGAGCGCAGATTGTCATTCGCCAGGGCAACAGTGGCCTGGCAATCCTGGAAACCCAATGGTGGGGCGCGACCCTCGTGGACGAATTGCGCAGTGCACTGGCCGATCAATTGGGCAACAGTCCGGTACAAGGCAAATATTCAGTACGGGTCGATGTGCAGCGTTTTGACTCGGTTCCCGGTCAATACGCGTTGATGGACGTGAAATGGCGCCTGCGCAGTGCCGGCGCCGGCGACACGGAACGGGTGATTTGCCGCAGCACCTTGCAAACGCCGTCAGGCGCGAGCATCGACGACCTGGTGCTTGCCCAGCAAAACAACGTCAAACGCCTGGCCTCGCTGATCAGCCTGGCCGCCAGCAGGCCACAGGCGACCTGCCCTTCGCCCTGAACACCCTTTTCACGCTTCCCGGACTAACGGCGACAAGTTCGCCGTCAGTCCTATCCCATATTTCCCCTCTGTTTCCCACTGTCATTCCACGCTGGAGCAATAGATAACAATTCCCAGTAACAAACTAATTAGCCGAGGGAATCCCTTCTGCAAATTTTTCACATTCCTTTCACCGTTCCGACAGCTGTGCAGACTTAACTTTGGCTGCAGTTAATTCGCTGAACCCAGTCTCGGCGAAAATTTATCGTGCTGTTTCACACGTTGTTCAACAGCACCTCCCTGCGCTCCAACTGGTGGACAAACTTGGTCAACTCCGTCTCGCGTAAACCGTCTTCGCGCCTGTCCAGATCGGTCGTGGCCATTGGTGCACTGACCGTCGCCGTACTGGCCACCGGTTTTCTCCTGTGGCCGAAATCACCGACCAACCTGGCCCAGGAGGGCGCGCAAGCCCGGGCCCAATTGCTGCAACAGTGGGAGGCCGGCGAGATCGCGGTGCTGGTTCGTCACGCCGAGCGCTGCGACCGTTCCAGCAATCCTTGCCTGGGCCCGGCCGATGGCATTACCCGTGTTGGTAGTGAGGCGGCCGCCGGTGTCGGGCAAGGCCTGGCGCGCCTGGGTTTGAAGCACACCGATATCCTGACCAGCCCGGTCACGCGCACCGTGCAGACCGCGCATTACATGTTCAACAGCGACCCACGAACCCAGGAGTGGCTGGCGACTTGCGGTACGACCCTGCGTAACGACGTCGTGGCGCACAAGGTTGCCCATCGCAACCTGGTGCTGGTGACCCACAGCGGTTGCATCGCGGACTTTGAAAAGCAGACCGGCTTCAAGCATTCGGCGAAGGACGCCGAGTACGCCAGTTCGTTATTTGTCCGCATCGATGGCAATGGCCAACTGCAAGTGCTCGGCATTGTGAATGCCGAAGACTGGAACACTCTGTTACAAGAAAAAAACTGAAATCATTACAGATCGAAAATTCAGGCACTAAGTTGTTTCAAGCCGGACTGAATGAATCTTGAACAGAACAGCGAGAAGTGTGATTGAACTTCTCGCCGTTCAATATCATTCCAGTTTTCTCTGTTGCACGTTGCACATCACACTTCAACCAGCCATCCAAGCGCCAAGGTCGAGACATGACGTCAAATCAGCCACTGCCAGACTTTGCTGGCCATTCTTCCCGCCTGCACACTCCAACGGAGCCAGCCAATGAACGCTGGATGCTGTTCGCGTTGGTACTGGCGTTCATCGCATTCTATTTGCTGCCGTTGATGAGCCACGGCCTGTGGATTCCCGATGAAACCCGTTATGCCCAGATCAGCCAGGAAATGCTGCAGGGCGGGAACTGGGTGTCGCCGCACTTCATGGGCCTGCGCTATTTCGAGAAACCGATTGCCGGGTACTGGATGATCGCCATCGGTCAGGCGGTGTTTGGCGACAATCTGTTCGGGGTACGCATCGCCTCAGCACTGAGTACCGGGCTGAGCGTGTGGCTGACCTGGCTGATTGCCCGCCGGTTCTGGGGCGATCCGCGCAAAAGCTTTGCCTGCGCACTGTTGTACATGAGCTTCGGGCTGATTGCCGGTCAGGCCGGGTACGCCAACCTCGATCCGCAGTTCACCCTCTGGGTCAACCTGAGCCTGGTTTCCCTGTGGTTTGCCATCGACGGTCGGACCACTCGCGCCCGCCTGGGGTCCTGGGCG
This sequence comes from Pseudomonas sp. GM55, assembly GCF_000282395.1. Taxonomy (NCBI): domain Bacteria; kingdom Pseudomonadati; phylum Pseudomonadota; class Gammaproteobacteria; order Pseudomonadales; family Pseudomonadaceae; genus Pseudomonas; species Pseudomonas sp. GM55. Next base: position 21,955 of record NZ_AKJJ01000106.1, read on the forward strand.
GTCCTGGGCGTCGCTTGCGGCATGGGCTTCATGACCAAGGGCTTTCTGGCCTGGCTGCTGCCGGCGGTGATCGCCCTGCCCTACATGCTCTGGCAGCGTCGCATCGGCGAGCTGTTGCGTTACGGGCCACTGGCTGTGGTGGTCGCCGCGGCAGTCTGCTTGCCCTGGGCATTGGCCATCCATCATCAGGAACCGGATTTCTGGAATTTCTTCTTCTGGAACGAACACGTACGCCGCTTCGCCGCCGACAATGCGCAGCACGCCCGTCCGTGGTGGTTCTACCTGCCGATGCTGGTCGTTTCCGCCCTGCCCTGGGCTGTGTTGTTGCCGACAACGTTCATCCAGGCCTGGAACGACAAGCGTCAGCCCGTCAGCGGTTTTCTCCTGCTCTGGCTGTTGTTGCCATTGGCGATATTCAGCATGAGCAGCGGCAAGTTGCCGACTTACATCATGCCGTGCCTGTTACCGCTGGCGCTGCTGATGGGCCATGCGCTGACCGGCCTGCTGCAACAGGCACGGGGACGGACGATTCGCGTCAACGGATGGCTCAACGTCGTCATTGCCACCACGGCCCTGATTGCTTTGCTGTACCTGCAACTGAGCAAAGAGATTTACCAAAATACCGAGATGTTCAGCCTGTCCCTGGCGTTCATCGTGCTGCTGGGCTGGATCATCGCCAATGCCCTGCAAATCCTGCGGCCATTGACGTTATGGGCGATGCCGGCCCTCGGCATCTGGCTGCTGGTGGCGCTGCTTCCCGCCGCCATGCCGGGCCAGATTGTCGACAGCAAGATGCCCGACCGGTTTATCTCCGAGCACCTGGACAGCTTGAACCAGACCACCTCGTTGCTGAGCAACGACCTGGGCGCAGCCTCGGCCTTGTCGTGGCTGACCGGGCGGCCGGAGGTGGCGCTCTATAATGTCATCGGCGAGCTGAAGTACGGCCTTTCGGATCCGGCCGCGGCCTCGCGCAAAGTGACCAGCGAAGATATCGGGCGATGGATGACCGAGGCACGTAAAAAAGGCTCGGTCGGAGTGGTGATGAGAGTCAACAGCGTCGACGAGATTCAGGAGGTCGAGGCGCTGCCCACCGACGGCAAACGTTATCAGCGCGGCAATCTGCAGGTCCTGATCTTCCCGCAAATCCAGCCCTGATAGCCAAGAAGAAAAAACCCGAGTGGCCTGGCCGGCCTCTCGGGTTTTTTCGTTTCCGCCAGGTGCAATCAAGCCGATCTTCGCGAGTGGGGTGTTCAGCACAGCGGCAAGGCCGGTACTCTTCGCGCCATCCATCGATAGCGATTAACCACCGAGAACCGTCAATGCCCGTTGCAGGTACGTTCCAGGGATCGAGCGTCAGAATCCTGATTTATCTTTTGTTCACGATCCAGCTTGTCTCCATGGGCGCAATGGAAATGAGCGGCCCGTTCTGGCCCCTGTACCTGCGTGGGCTGACAGGCTCCGAGGCGCTGTTCAGCTTCGCCAGCATCGCCGTCTACATCGGCCCCATGCTGGGCATCATGCTCACCAGCGCGTTCTGGGGGCGCATCGGTGACCGCCATGGACACAAGCTGATGATGATCCGCGCGCTGGCCGGCTTGTCCCTGACACAGCTTGGCCTGGCCCTGTGCAGCGATATCTGGGTCATCCTGCTGTTGCGCTTTTTGCAGGGCGCGTTCGCCGGCTACATTGCCCCGGCCCAGGCCTATGGCGTGAGTATCGAAGCGCCGGCGCGGCGGGCGCGATTGTTCGCCATTCTGCAGATTTCGACCAATGTCGGCTCCTTGCTCGGTGCGCTGGTCGGCGGTCTGATTCTCGATTACGCGACGTTTTTCTGGATCAATCTGATCGCCTCGGCGCTGTGTGCGGTGTGCACCGTCGTGGCGGCGCTGACACTGCCGAATGTGCCGCCTGCACCGAAAGGGCCCGTGGTGGATGCAGCGGCGCAGCCCAACCGGTCAGGCAGTCTCTGGCGACATTCGCCGCTGCTGCCGCTGTTGGGCGCCATGGGCATCCTGTTGCTGGCGCGGATGCTCCCGCAAACCTCGTTCTCGCTGTATGTCAGCTCGGTATTCCAGGTCAGCCATTCGGTGGTGGGTCTGTGCTACGGCTTGCTGGCGCTGGGTTTCATCCTGTCGGCAAGCCCATGGGCGCGGTATTTCGAAAACAGGAACCGGCAGCAGACGCTGCACCGCCTCACGTACATCATCATCGGCTGCGCCGGCCTGAGTGCCGTTGCCGCCCTCACCCGGCAACCGCTTGTGTTCGTCTGCGCCTATTTCATCTGGGGCGTGCTGCTGGGGGCGACGACCCCGGTACTGATGGCACAGATTTCAAAAGCCGCTGGCAACGCCCAACAAGGTTATGTAATGGGAATTGCGCAAAGCGCCCTGCAACTGGCGTCCATTGTCGGCATCTCGGTCGGCGGGCTGCTCGGCCAGGTGTATGGCTTGCAGTACATCTACCTGTTCGTTTGCGCCGCCTACCTGCTGGCATTGATTCCCATCGTCGCCCTGCGCACTCGCGGCACGCTCGCGCCAGCGGGCGAGACCGCAGCGGGCGACTGACCGGGCAGGATCGCGCTTGCGTCAGAGGCAGGCTGTCCATTAGCATTGGGAATACTTCTCAATTACAAAAAATCATTCATGAGCAACGCCCTCCCCGCACCTCTCAACAACCACCTGGCCGCGATCGAAGCACTCTACAGCGGACATCACGGCTGGCTGTACGCCACATTACGGAAAAAACTGGGCAACGCCATGGATGCGGCAGATCTGACGCAGGACACCTTCACCCGCATTCTGGCTTCGCGGGTAGCGGTCATTGATCAACCTCGGGCCTACCTGAGTTGCGTGGCCAAGGGCATCCTCGTCAATTGGTATCAGCGCAAGGCACTGGAGCGCGCCTATCTGGATGCCCTGGCATTGCTGCCCGCCCCCGAAGCGCCGTCACCCGAATTGCGCTTCATCGTGCTGGAAACCCTGCATGAAATCGACGCGATGCTCGATGCCTTGCCACCGCTGGTCAAACGGGCATTCCTGCTGTCGCAGATCAGCGGCCTGAAGTACGACGATATCGCCGAGCAACTGGGGGTTTCACTGATCACCATCAAACGCTACATGAAGCAAGCCTTTGTGCAATGCCTGCTGCTGGTGGAATGAATGTCGACCTTGCGCAGTCATTCCGAGCTCGATACGCAGGCACTCGAAGAAGCCGCTGATTGGCTGATCCGCCTGAGCGAAGGCGAACTCGACGAAACCGAGCGAGCGCAATGGGAATGCTGGCAGGTCAGCACGCCTGAGCGCCATCGAGCCTGGGCCCGCGCCCAGATGCTGCAAACCAAGCTTGGCGGGCTGCCACCGTCGCTGGCGATGTCGGCATTGGACCGTCCGAGCAGTCCGGCACGTCGGATGGCGCTGGGCAAACTGGCAATGATTCTGGCAGCGTTGCCCGTGGGTTGGGGCAGCTGGAAGTTGGTGCAGTCGCAACAATGGACAGCCGATTACCGCACCGCCGTCGGCCAGCAGCGCCAGTTGACCCTGGCCGACGGATCGCAGATCACCCTGAACACCGACACTGCCATCGATGTGCTGTTTGACGCCAACCAGCGCCTTGTCCGGTTGCGCGAAGGTGAAATCCTGGTGCAGACCGCAGCCGACAGCCTGCCCCAGGCGCGGCCGTTCCTGGTCAGCACACACCAGGGGCTGATGCAGGCCTTGGGCACCCGCTTCACCGTCCGGGAACTGTCGGCCCGCACCCGACTCGCGGTCCTTGAGGGCGCAGTCCGGGTGCAGTTAGCCGACGCCAATCGTGCGGCACCCTTGATCGTCAACGCCGGAGAACGTACCGATTTTTCGTCGCACAGTTTTGGTCAACCGAGTCCGGTAGACCGCTCCGTCAGCGCCTGGACCCAAGGCATGTTGATGGCCGACAACCTGCGATTGGCGGATTTCGTGATCGAACTGGCGCGTTATCGCAGCGGCATCGTGCGCTGCCACCCGGCGATTGCCGATCTGCGGATCTCCGGCGCCTTCCCCATCCGGGAAACCCAACGCACCCTGAACATGCTGGTGCAGACCTACCCGGTCATCGCCACCGGTCATTTAAGCGGCTACTGGGTGACGCTCTCCCCCGCCTGACGCCATGCAAAAAAATTTGCTGCGCGGGTGATACTTTTTTTGATCTCGGCTGGCAAGGAAAGGAAGAACTTCTCAACCTCGTCGAAAGGGTCATCACTCCATGTTCGTTGCACGACCTCTGCGCTCGGATCGCTCACTCAAACTGGCGATCCGCAGCGCACTGCTAAGCCTTGCCCTGACCAGCGCCGCCAACCCTTACGCCCAAGCGGCCGAGCCGGCGCAACTGGACGCCACAGCCACCCGCACCTACAACATTGCCCCGGGCCCACTCGGTACGACCCTGTCGAAATTTGCCGTGGAGGCCGGCATTGCGTTGTCGTTCCAGCCATCGCTGACCGACGGCCTGAACAGCCCGGGCCTGTCCGGCACCTATTCGACCCAGGAAGCCGTCAACAAACTGCTGGCTGGCAGCGATCTGGAAATCGTTGGGCGCAGCGACGGCAGCTACACCTTGGCGCGACGCCCCGCCGACAGCGCAGGTACGCTGACGCTTGGCGCCACCACGGTCAGCGGCACCGATGGGCGCGCCGACGGTTTGCCGCCGGTGTACCCCGGCGGTCAGGTCGCCCGAGGTGGCCGGCTCGGCCTGCTGGGTAACAAAGATGTGATGGACGCCCCCTTCAGCGTCAGCAACTACACCTCGACCCTGATGAAGGATCAACAGGCCGTGACCGTGGCCGACGTCCTGGAGCGCGATTCTTCCGTGCGCTCCACCGGCCAGGCCGGTGGCGTGGTGGATTCGTTCTTCATCCGTGGCTTTCCGGTGGGTGAAGGCAACCTCGGTGAACTGGCCTTCGACGGTGTGTACGGTGTCGCACCCAACTACCGGGTGTTCACCGAGTACGCCGAGCGCATCGAGGTGATCAAGGGCCCTGGCGCGCTGCTCTACGGCATGTCGCCCAACAGCGGTGTCGGCGGCGTGATCAACGTGGTGCCCAAACGCTCGCTGGACGAGGACCTGACCCGCTTCACTGCCAGCTACGCCATGAATTCCCAGTTGGGCGGGCATATCGACCTCAGCCGGCGCTTCGGTGAAGGTCGCGAGTTCGGCGTGCGCATCAACGGCAGCACGCAAACCGGCGACACCGCCATCGACGACCAGTCCCGGGACGTCGACATCGGCGCCATTTCCCTGGATTACCAGGGCGAACGCCTGCGCACCGCCCTGGACCTGATCAGCCAGAAAGAAGAGTTCGACGCCCCTTCGCGGCCTTTCCTGATTGCCAAGGGCATCGACATCCCTTCCGCCGCCAACGGCCGCACCAACGTGACACAGGAATGGGGCTGGTCCGAAACCCGCGACAAATCGGCACTGCTCAGCGGCGAGTACGACCTGAACGACGCATTGACCGTGTTCGCCCATGCCGGTGGCGGCAAGTCCGACGTGTCGCGGATGTCCGACCAGACCCCGACCATCCTCAACAGCGCCGGTGACACGTCCTCGATTCCCGGTTACTACAAGTTTGAAGTCGAGCGCTACACCGTCGACGCCGGCGCCCGGCTGCGCTTCGACACCGGCCCGATCAGCCACAGCACTACCCTGCAAGTCACTCGTTACCGCGATGAATTGTCCCGCGGCATTATTTCCGGGCCACCCGTGCTGTCCAACATCTACCACCCGATCGATCGCCCAAAGCCGAACATCGCCACGCCTGACACACCGAAAGTGTCAGAGACCGAGCTGTCCGGCGTGGCGCTGGCCGATACCCTTTCGGTGCTGGATGAGCGCGTGCAAGTCACCCTGGGGCTGCGCAAACAGAACATCAAGTCCGACAACTTCAACCCGGCCGGTTTCGTCACCACGTCCTACGACAAAAGCGAAACCACGCCGATGTTCGGGGTGGTGGTCAAACCCTGGGACCATGTTTCGTTCTACTACAACTACATCGAGGGTCTGAGCAAAGGCGATATCGCACCGGCCACCGCGTCGAACTCAGGCGAGATCTTCGCGCCCTACATCTCCCGGCAACAGGAAGTCGGGGTCAAGGTCGATTACGGCACCTTCACCTCGACCCTCAGCCTGTTCCAGATCAAGAAACCGAGCGGCGAACTGGCCAACGGCGTGTTCTCGGTGCAGGGCGAACAACGCAACCGCGGCGTGGAGTTGAATGTGTTCGGCGAAATCGCCCAGGGCACTCGCCTGCTCGGTGGCGTCACACTGCTGGACGCCGAGTTGACCAAGTCCGGCACGCCCGCCAACCGCGGTAACAAACCGGTGGGTGTGCCCGACGTCCAGGCCAACCTCTGGGCTGAATGGGACACCCCCTGGGTCGAAGGCCTGACGCTCACCAGTGGTGCGATCTACACCGACAGCCAGTTCGTCAACCAGGCCAATACCCAGGAACTTGACGCGTGGACCCGTTTCGATGCCGGCGCCCGATACACCACGCGTATCGCCGAGCACCCGACCACGTTCCGGGCGACAGTGCAGAACGTGTTCGACCGTGAATACTGGTCCGGCGTTGCCTCTTACGGCGCGTTCTCCCAAGGCGCGCCGCGCACCCTGCTCATGTCGGCCACCGTCGATTTCTGAAACATCCGGCCCCGGACAGCGACCTGAGTCGTTGTCCGGGCTGGCCTTTGGCAAAGGATTCAACCATGGCATCTGTACATCGACGCAGCCTCACTGCGTTTTTGCTTGTCGGGCTTCTGGGCATGGCGGCGTTCACATTGACACCGCTTCCTGCCAGCGCGGCGCAAGACCCGACAGCCATTACCGTGACGGACCTGCTGGGCCGCAAGGTCAAGGTTCACGTGCCGGTCAGGCGGGTCATACTCGGCGAAGGTCGCCAGTTATACCTGGTGGCCGCGCTGGATACGCAAAACCCGATCCAGCGCATCGTCGGCTGGCGCAAGGATTTGATCCAGTCCGACCCGGATACGTATGGCGCTTACCTGCGCAAATTCCCGGACATCGCGAACATCCCGACCTTCGGCGGTTTTGAAGACGGCACGTTCGACATTGAGCAGGCCATCTCCCAGCAACCCGATGTGATCATCCTCAACATCGAAGCACAGCACGCCACCGAAGACGCCCGTTACATCGAGAAGCTCGATGCGCTGGGCATCCCGGTGGTCTATGTCGATTTTCGCAACAACCCGATGCAAAACACCGAGCCAACCATGCGCCTGTTTGGCCAGCTGTTTGGCAAGGAAGATCGCGCCGAGGCGTTCATCGACTTTCGCAGCCGGCAGATTCGCCGGGTGACCTCGCTCATCGAGGCCCGCCAGCCAACGCGGCCGAACGTCTTCATCGAGCGCATTGGCGGTTACACCGACGATTGCTGCCTGAGTTTCGGCGACGAGAACTTCGGACGTTTCGTCGAAATGGCCGGTGGCAACAACATCGCCAAAGGCATCATCCCCACGACCTTTGGCCAATTGAACGCCGAACAGGTGGTGGTGGCCAACCCGGATCAGGTGGTGGTCACCAGTGCCAACTGGCAGGCCTTTGCACCGGGCGGACACTGGGTCGGTATCGGACCTGGCGCCGATCTGCAGCAGGCGCGCAGCAAACTGGCGTGGTACACCCGGCGTCCGGCTTATGCCGGGATCAAGGCGCAAAACGATCAGGCGTTTCACGCCATCTGGCATCAGTTCTACAACAGCCCCTACCAGTTCGTGGCCATTCAGCAATTGGCCAAATGGTTTCATCCGCACCTGTTTGCCGACCTCGACCCCGATGCCTCGTTTCGCGAACTGCATGAGCGCTTCCTGCCGGTCCCTTACGAGTCGGGTTATTTCGTCAGCCTGAAGACCCCGGAGGTCACGCCATGAGTTCTCTCGGCGAAGCCCCGGTGGTGCAACGCGACATCTATCGGCATCTGGTATTGCGCAAACGCCTGATCCTCGTGGCACTGGCCGCCTTGCTGCTGTTCAGCGTGCTGCTGGACCTGGCGCTGGGACCGGCGAGCTACAGCTTGAGTGAAGTGCTGGGCGCCCTCTTTTCCCCGCAAACCGCACCGGCACAAGTGCGGGTGGTGATGTGGGACATCCGCTTGCCGGTGGCATTGATGGCGGTGGCGGTCGGTGCCGCGTTGTCCCTTGCCGGCGCCCAGATGCAGACCATCCTCAACAATCCCCTCGCCAGTCCTTTTACCCTGGGCATTTCCGCCGCGGCCAGCTTTGGCGCGGCCATGGGCCTGGCCTTCGGCGTGGTGCTGTTTCCCCTGGCGGCGCAATACATGGTCCCGGTCAATGCGTTCATCATGGCGATGTTGTCGGCGCTGCTGATCCACTTCCTGAGCATGCGCCGCGGCGTCACGGCCGAAACCATAGTATTGCTGGGGATTGCACTGGTATTCACCTTCAACGCACTGTTGGCGCTGGTGCAGTTCTTTGCCACGGAGCAAGCCGTGGCGGCCGTGGTGTTCTGGACCATGGGCAGCCTGACCAAAGCCACCTGGCCCAAACTCGGCATCATTTGCCTGGTGATCCTGATCACCCTGCCGATCTTCGCCCGACGGGCCTGGGCACTGACCGCCCTGCGCCTTGGCGATGACAAGGCCGCGAGCTTCGGCATCAACGTGCGCAGCCTGCGCTTTCAGACGCTGATCATGGTCAGCCTGCTGGCGTCGTTTCCGGTGGCGTTTGTCGGCACCATCGGCTTTATCGGGCTGGTCGGCCCGCACATCGCACGGATGCTGATTGGCGAAGACCAACGCTTCTTCCTTCCGGCATCGCTATTGACCGGGGCGCTGATCCTGTCCGCCAGTTCGGTGGTCAGTAAAACCCTGATACCGGGTGCGATATTTCCGATCGGGGTGGTCACTTCGCTGATCGGCGTGCCGTTCTTCATTTCTCTGATTCTGGGCGGGAAGAAAAACTCATGGTGAAGATACAACTCGAGAACCTTGGCGCCCGCTACGGTCAACGCGAGATCATTTCGGGCGTTACCACGTCAACCTTCAGCGGCGGCCAGGTGGTCGCCGTGGTCGGGCCGAATGCCGCCGGCAAATCCACATTGTTCAAACGCATGGCCGGATTGATCGACGGTCCCGGCCGGGTCAACTTGCAAGACTCGAAAAAAGGCCATCAGGGCATCAGCTACATGCCCCAGGGCCTGAATGCCAGTGCCCGCCTGACGGTCTACGAATCGGTTCTGCTGGCACGCAAACAGCTGACGCCCGGCTGGACCGTCGACGACGACGAGTTGAAGCGGGTGGACCAGATCCTCGGCGCACTGGCCATCACCGAGCTATCATTTCGCAACCTGGGCGAACTCAGCGGCGGCCAGCAGCAACTGGTCTCGATTGCGCAAACCCTGGTGCGCGAACCGGAAGTGCTGCTGATGGATGAACCCACCAGCGCCCTGGACATGCACCGTCAGGTGCAGGTGCTGAATTTCATGCGCGAGCTGGCGCGACAGCGTGAGGTGATCGTGTTCATCGCCATCCATGACCTGAATCAGGCGCTGCGCTTTGCCGATCAGGTATTGGTCATCGCCGAGGGCACGACAAAAGGCAGTGGCCCCAGCGAAGCAGTGATCACTGGGCAGATGCTGCGAGACGTCTACAAGGTCGACGCCAGGATCGAAAAATGCAGCCGGGGACAGCGTCATATTCTGATCGACGACATCGTTTGATCGACGAGTCGAACCACAGTGGGCACAGTGCTGCTAATCTGAATGAAAATTACATGTATTAACGGTTTTTTTGACGTTATTTTCTCATTTGGATCTCTAGATTCCCTGCAACTCAAAATATGCAAATGATTCGCATTGGTTTACAAGCGTTTCAATGCCCATGACTTTTCAAAAAAATGCACCAGGAGCAGCCCGCAGAATGATTCCGAACATCCCCTCGTTCTTGAAAAAGGCCCTGCTGGCCACCGCTTTGCTGAGCGCTGGCCAGGTCTACGCAGCTGACTCCGTCGGCATCGTGGTGTACAACGCGCAACACGAAGGCCTGACCAAGGCCTGGGTCGAAGGTTTTACCCAGGAAACCGGTATTCCCGTCACCTTGCGTAATGGCGACGACACCGAGATGGGCAACCAGATCGTGCAGGAAGGTGCGGCTTCTCCGGCGGACGTGTTCCTGACCGAAAACTCCCCGGCCATGGTCCTGGTCGACAACGCCGGGCTGTTTACACCTGTCGATAAGGCCACGCTGGAGCAGATTGACTCCGCCTACCGTCCGGCCCACGGCAAATGGGTCGGGATTGCCGCACGCTCCACGGTGTTTGTGTACAACCCGAGCAAACTGCCTGCAGCCAATCTGCCGAAATCGATCATGGACCTGGCCGATCCCAGCTGGAAAGGTCGCTGGGCTGCGTCGCCAGGCGGTGCTGACTTCCAGGCCATCGTCGCTGCCATCCTGGAACAAAAGGGTGAAGCCGCCACGCTGGATTGGCTGAAAGCGATGAAAACCAACTACAGCAACTACCGTGGCAACAGCTCCGTACTCAAAGCGGTGAATGCCGGGCAGATCGACAGCGGCGTGATCTACCACTACTACAGCCTGGTGGATCAGTCCAAGACCGGCGAAAACAGCAAAAACACCGCCCTGCACTATTTCAAGCACAAAGATCCGGGCGCTTTTGTTAGCATCTCCGGCGGCGGCGTCCTCGCCTCCAGCAAACACAAAGAACAAGCCCAGGCGTTTCTCAAATACATTACCGGCAAGGATGGCCAGGCTGTGCTGAAGAACGGCAAGTCGTTTGAGTACGCCGTGGGCAAAGGCGCTGAATCCAACCCTAAACTGGTGCCTCTGAATCAACTCGATGCGCCGACTGTCGATGCTTCTAAACTCGACAGCAAAAAAGCCGTGGAGCTGATGACACAGGCCGGACTGCTCTAAATTGATGCCTGAAATCCTGCCTGCGGGGGTCGCTGAGGCGACACCCGCAACATTGCGTCGACGATCCCGCGGAGTCTTTGCGGGACGTGGCGGTGTATGGGTGATCGGTTTGTCGGTGCTGGTTTCATTACTGGCACTGCTACCGATCGCTTACGTTATTGGCGTGTCCCTGCAGACAGGCTGGTCAACCGTCGTGACCCTGGTGTTCCGCCCTCGGGTGGGTGAACTGCTGGTCAACACCGTGTTGCTGGTGCTGCTGACAATTCCCTTGTGCGTGGCGCTAGGGGTGACGCTGGCCTGGCTGACCGAACGCACGAATCTGCCGGGACGGCGCTGGTGGTCGTTGCTGGCCACTGCACCGCTGGCGGTGCCTGCGTTCGTTCACAGCTACGCCTGGGTCAGCCTGGTGCCACCCATTCACGGCTTGTTTGCCGGTGTCCTGGTCTCGGTCATCGCCTACTTCCCGTTTCTGTATTTGCCGGTGGCGGCCACCTTGCGCCGACTTGACCCGGCCATCGAAGACGTCGCCGAGTCCATGGGGCTCAAACCCTGGAAAGTGTTTTTCCGCGTGGTGTTGCCGCAATTGCGTCTGGCGATCTGCGGCGGCGCCTTGCTGGTCGGCCTGCACCTGCTGGCCGAATATGGCCTGTACGCCATGATCCGCTTCGACACCTTTACCACCGCGATCTTCGATCAGTTCAAATCGACCTTCAACGGCGCAGCGGCGCACATGCTGGCCAGCGTGCTGGCGCTATGTTGCCTGGCGATGTTGACGGCCGAGTCCGCCGCCCGGGGTTCCGCACGTTACGCTCGCGTCGGCTCGGGAAGCGCCCGGGAGCAACGGGTGGTCGTCCTGAAAACGACTTCGACGCTGCTGTCGTTGACCCTGCAAATCGGGACCTGCGCCCTGGCCTTGGGTGTTCCACTGATCACCTTGGGTAAATGGCTGATCGCCGGCGGCGCGGAAGTCTGGGACATGGCCGAGTTGTTGCCCGCGCTGGAGCAAACGCTGCTACTCGGCGTCGCCGGCGCGGCGCTGACCACCTGCGCGGCGATTCCGATTGCCTGGCTGTCGATCCGCTACCCCGGCCGAATGCAACGGGTACTGGAAAGCTGCAACTACATCACCAGTTCCTTGCCCGGAATTATCGTGGCGCTGGCGCTGGTGACCGTCACGATCCATTTTGCCCGGCCGATTTACCAGACCACCTTCACCGTGTTGCTGGCGTACCTGCTGATGTTCTTGCCCCGTGCCCTGGTGAGCCTGCGCGCAGGCATTGCCCAGGCCCCGGTGGAACTGGAAAACATCGCCCGCAGCCTTGGCCGCTCGCCAGCCCGGGCCCTGTGGCTGATCACCTTGCGCCTGGCCGCACCGGGGGCAGCCGCTGGCGCGGCGCTGGTGTTCCTGGCAATCACCAACGAACTGACCGCCACCCTGCTGCTGGCCCCTAACGGCACGCGCACGCTCGCAACCGGATTCTGGGCCATGACCAGCGAAATCGATTATGCCGCTGCTGCGCCCTACGCCTTATTGATGGTTGTGCTGTCGCTTCCGTTGACCGGACTTCTTTATCACCAATCGAAAAAAACGGCTGGCCGATGAACACTCTTGAATTGAATGCCCTCTACAAGTCCTATGGCGCCCATTGCGCTCTGGACAACGTCAGCCTGTCGGTGCCAAGCGGAAGTCGCACGGTCATCGTCGGCCCGTCCGGTTCCGGTAAAACCACGTTGCTGCGGATGATTGCCGGCTTCGAGTTCCCTGATTCCGGGCGTCTTTCGCTCAATGGCCAGACCCTGGTCGACGGCACCCACGAAGTGCCGGCGCATCAACGCCTGATCGGCTACGTGCCGCAGGACGGCGCACTGTTCCCGCATATGACCGTGGCAGCGAATATCGGCTTTGGTTTGTCCATCAAGGGCAATGAAAAACAGCAGCGAGTCGCTGAACTGATGGACAGCGTGGCGCTGGACGCGAAGATGGCCGAGCGCTGGCCTCACGAATTGTCCGGCGGCCAGCAACAGCGAGTGGCCCTGGCCCGGGCGCTGGCACAACAGCCAAGGCTGATGCTGCTGGACGAACCGTTCTCGGCGCTCGACACCGGATTGCGCGCCGCGATGCGCAAGATGGTTGCGCGGCTGCTGGAAGACGCGGGTGTCACCACCATTCTGGTCACCCATGACCAGAGTGAAGCCCTGTCGTTCGCCGACCAGTTGGCGGTGATGCGCCATGGCCGGCTGGTCCAGTCAGGCCATCCACTGGACCTGTACCGCTACCCCGAAGACGAGCAAACCGCCCTGTTCCTCGGGGATGCCGTGGTTATGCCCGCACGCATCGAGGCTGGCTGGGCCCATTGCGACCTGGGGCGGATCCCGGTCAACAACCACCGCAACAACAAGTCCGCGCAAATCATGCTGCGCCCCGAACAGCTGCAACTGGCCAGCATCCTCCCCAGTGACCCGGAAGCCAGCGGTTGCCGGGCCGTGGTCACCGATCGGGACTTCAGCGGCAACACCTGCACGCTGACGGTGGAACTGCAGCCATTGACCCGCCGCGAGCAACCGGGTCGATCACTGCTGGTGCGCAGTTCAGGCATGTATGCGCCACCCGCCGGCAGTTCGGTTCAGGTCTCGACCATTGGCCACGCCCATGTGCTGAGCGAGATCTGATCGTTCACAGATCGAATCGATCCACTGCTCGACGTCGCTCGTTGTCGTCGCGCACATCGTAGTTGGCCGTGGTCTGGATGTTGCTGTGGTGTGCCAGCTTCTGCGCAATCGACAGGTCATGCTCTTCGATCACCCGGGTAATGAATGAACGCCGGAAGTCGTGGGGCATGATTTTCACCCCGACCTGCGCGCCCCGCTGCCGGGCAATGTAGTAGATCGCATGCTTGGTGATGCGCTCACGGGTGATATGGCTGCCACGGCGGATGCGGTTGAACAGGAACGGGTCATCCGACTCTCCGTCCTTGAGCAACGAACGGCGCAGCTCAAGCCAGGCTTCCAGCTTGGCGAAGGCCCAGGCCGGGGCGTACTTGATCAACTGCTTGTTGCCCTTGGCCGTCACCCGCAGGCTGCGCTCGGTGAAATCGACCTGGCTCAGCTCCAGGTTCACCGATTCGGACTTGCGCATCCCCGAGCCGTACAGAATCCCGATGATCGCGGCATCCCGCAGTCCCTGTGGCCGCGGATCAGCCGCGCAGACCGCCATCAGTTCCTGAATCAGCGTCCGCCGCAGATTGCGCCCCTGTGACAGCCGTGTACCGGCCATGCCCTTTACCGTACGCATCTTCAACAGATGCTCCTGAGAAATCAGGCTCATGCGCCACGCTTCGTTCATCACCCCGCGCACCGCGTTGACATACAGCGAGGACGTGTTGGGCGCATAACCGTCGGAACGCAAAGTGGCCACCAGTGCGATCACGTCTTCGGGCTGCAAGTTGTGCCAGGGTATTTCCTCGATATCGTGGTCTTCGAAGCCCAGGCGGTCGGCAGCATCCTGCAGCACGTAACGCATGGTCAGTTGGCTGGACGGCGCCAGTCGCGCCAGATACAGGGTCAGCGGGTTGGTAAGGGGTGTGCGTGAATCAGTTACAGGTAAGTCAATCAAACGAAACGGCCTTGAATGTAAACAGTTCAATGAAACAACTAAGAAGTGAAATAACGATGATTTAAAAGACAATACACTTGTAGGACTTTTCCGAAAAAACGCGATAAACGGAAGAAGTCTGAACAGCGGCTTAATAGCCTCCAGATAAAACGATTCCCCAACCGTTTTTTCATGTTCCTTTCACAAAATCGGGAATAACCTTCTGTAAAATCGGTGCAGCCCAGACGGATGCCCAACCTGCCGGCCATCGCGGAAAAAGTCAACTGACGCAATTTTTTGCTTCCATCCAGTAACTAGTTGATTTGATGCAGATTCTGATTTAGCGTCTATGCTGATTTTTGGATCCCTTTTAGCCTCAAAGGCTATTTACGTTTTCAGCCCCTGAGGTGCCCATGAGTCAGGCGTTTCTCCCTTTCTCCCGTCCCAGCATCGGCGACGAAGAAATCGCTGCCGTAGAGCAAGTATTGCGCTCCGGGTGGATCACTACCGGTCCGAAGAACCAGGCACTGGAAGAACACTTCGCCAACTACGTCGGTTGCAGACATGCCGTGGCACTGTCCTCGGCCACCGGTGGAATGCATATCACCCTGCTGGCATTGGGCATTGGTCCCGGCGATGAAGTCATTACGCCGTCGCAGACCTGGGTGTCCACCGCCAACATGATCACCCTGCTGGGTGCTACGCCGGTGTTCGTCGACGTCGACCGCGACACGCTGATGACCGACGTGGCCACTGTCGAAGCAGCGATCACGCCGCGCACCAAAGCCATCATCCCGGTGCATTACGCCGGTGCGGCATTCGATCTCGATCCGCTCTACGCGCTGGCCGACAAACACGGCATTGCCGTGATCGAAGACGCCGCCCACGCCGCAGGTACTCTCTACAAAGGTCGTCACGTCGGCTCCAAAGGCACGGCGATCTTTTCGTTCCACGCGATCAAGAACATGACCTGCGCCGAAGGCGCCATGTTCGTCAGCGACGATGAAGCCCTGGCCTCGCGGGTACGCATGCTCAAGTTTCACGGGCTGGGGGTTGATGCTTACGACCGCCTGACCCACGGCCGCAAGCCCCAGGCCCAGGTTGTCGAACCCGGCTTCAAGTACAACCTGGCTGACATCAACGCGGCCATCGCACTGGTGCAACTGGAACGCCTGGACGAGATCAACGTCAGGCGCACTCAACTGGCCCAGGCCTACTTGCAGCGCCTGGAAGGTTTGCCGGTACAACCGCTGAGCGTCCCCGCCTATTCGCAACAACATGCCTGGCACCTGTTCATCCTGCGCATCGACGCCGAGCAGTGCGGGCTGGATCGCGAAGCGTTCATGAAAGCCCTCCAGGAGCAGAATGTCGGCACCGGTATTCACTTCATTGCAACGCACCTGCACACTTACTACCGCCAGCGTTACCCCAACCTGTACCTGCCCAACACCGAATGGAATTCGGCGCGGCTGTGTTCGATCCCGTTGTTCCCCGACATGACCACCGATGATGTCGAGCGCGTCGTCGGTGCCATCGAAAACTGCATGGATAGAAGCCATTGAGACCTTACCCAATCAACTTCGTTTCGATCGTCATTCCGGTCTACAACGAACAGGAAAGCCTGCCTGAACTGCTTCGGCGCACCGAAGCGGCTTGCCAGCAGTTGCACCAGGCCTACGAAATCGTGCTGGTCGACGACGGCAGCCGCGACGACTCCGCACAGATCCTGGAAGACGCCGCCTCCCGCGAAGGCAGCCCGGTGGTGGCGGTCATCCTCAACCGCAACTATGGCCAGCATGCGGCGATCATGGCCGGGTTCGAACAGTGCAAAGGCGATGTCGTCATCACCCTCGATGCCGACCTGCAAAACCCGCCCGAAGAAATCCCGCGGCTGGTAGCACAGGCCGAACTCGGCTATGACGTCGTCGCGACGGTGCGTAACAATCGCCAGGACTCGGCCTTGCGCCGCTGGCCATCGAAGCTGATCAACCTTGCCGTGCAACGCTCCACCGGCGTCGCCATGAGCGATTACGGCTGCATGCTGCGCGCCTACCGACGCACCATTGTCGACGCCATGCTCGCCTGCCGCGAGCGCAGCACCTTCATTCCGATCCTGGCCAACAGCTTTGCCCGCCACACCACGGAAATCCTCGTGACCCACGCCGAGCGTGAACACGGCGATTCCAAATACAGCCCCATGCGCCTGATCAACCTCATGTTCGACCTGGTCACCTGCATGACCACCACGCCGCTGCGACTGTTGAGCATCGTCGGCGTCGGCATGGCGGCCCTGGGCGTGCTGTTCGCCGTGGCGCTGGTCCTGTTGCGTCTGGTGTTCGGCGCCGGTTGGGCCGGTGGTGGCACCTTCGTACTGTTCGCCGTGTTGTTCGTCTTCACCGGTGGTCAATTCATCGGCATGGGCCTGCTGGGTGAATACCTGGGCCGCATGTACAGCGACGTACGCGCACGTCCGCGCTTCTTCATTGAAAAGGTGCTGCGCAGCCAGCCCGACTCCCCCGCTTCCGTTGTTACCGTCGACGGCCTTACTTCCACTTCTTCAGATCAGGTTCCTTCATGAGTGCAAAAGCTGTTGTCTTCGCCTATCACGATATTGGCTGTGCCGGCATCGAATCCCTGCTCGCCTCCGGTTTCGAGATCGCGGCGGTGTTCACCCACGCCGACGATCCGAAGGAGAACGCGTTCTACGGTTCCGTCGCACAGTTATGCGCCCGTCACGGCATTGCCGTGCATGCACCGGAAGACGCCAACCATCCATTGTGGATCGAGCGTATTGCCAAGCTCGACCCCGACTACATTTTCTCCTTCTACTACCGCAACCTGCTGAGCGAAACGCTGCTGGCCACGGCCCGTAAAGGCGCGTTCAACCTGCACGGTTCCCTGCTGCCACGCTACCGTGGTCGTGCACCGGCCAACTGGGTGCTGGTCAACGGCGAAACGGAAACCGGCGTGACCCTGCACCGCATGGTCAAGCGTGCCGATGCGGGCGCCATCGTTGCCCAGCAAAAGGTTGCGATCGAGCGCAGCGACACCGCGCTGAGCCTGCACGGCAAACTGCGCACGGCGGCCGCTGACCTGCTGCGCGACACCTTGCCGGCACTGCTGCAGGGCAAAGCCAGCGAAACACCGCAAGACGAATCCAAAGCCACGGTGTTCGGCCGTCGCACCCCGGCGGACGGCAAACTGGTCTGGGCCAAGCCGGCCGAAGAACTGTTCAACCTGGTCCGCGCCGTGACCCAGCCGTACCCGGGCGCCTTCTGCGCGGTGGGCGAGCACAAGCTGATTGTCTGGAGCGCCGAAGTCGCCAAGGGCAACGAAGGCCTGGCGCCAGGCCGCGTCATCAGCGTCGAGCCGCTGCGCATCGCCTGCGGTGAGGACTCGCTGATCATCAACGCCGGCCAGCGCAACGACAACGGTCTGTACCTGAGCGGCCCGCAACTGGCCAACGAACTGGGCCTGGTGGACGGTTCCGTGCTGCGCGGTGCCGAATCCGGTCGTGCCCCGCGTCGCACCCGCGTGCTGATCCTCGGCGTCAACGGGTTCATCGGCAACCACTTGTCCGAGCGTCTGTTGCGCGATGACCGTTACGAAGTCTACGGCCTGGATATCGGTTCGGACGCCATCGAGCGCCTGCGCAGCCACCCGAACTTCCACTTCGTCGAAGGCGACATCAGCATCCACTCCGAGTGGATCGAGTACCACATCAAGAAGTGCGACGTGGTGCTGCCGCTGGTGGCCATCGCGACGCCAATCGAATACACCCGTAACCCGCTGCGCGTATTCGAACTCGACTTCGAAGAGAACCTGAAACTGGTTCGCTACTGCGTCAAGTACAACAAGCGCGTGATCTTCCCGTCGACATCGGAAGTCTATGGCATGTGCCAGGACCCTAACTTCGACGAAGACAGCTCCAACCTGGTGGTCGGTCCGATCAACAAACAGCGCTGGATCTACTCGGTCTCCAAGCAACTGCTGGACCGCGTGATCTGGGCTTATGGCCAGAAGGGCCTGAACTTCACCCTGTTCCGTCCGTTCAACTGGATGGGTCCACGCCTGGACCGCCTGGATTCTGCCCGTATCGGCAGCTCCCGCGCGATTACCCAGTTGATCCTGAACCTGGTGGAAGGTACGCCGATTCGCCTGTTCGACGGTGGCGAGCAAAAACGTTGCTTCACCGACATCGCCGACGGTGTGGAAGCACTGGCACGGATCATCGACAACGACAACGACGTCTGCAACGGCCAGATCATCAACATCGGCAACCCGGAAAACGAGGCCAGCATCCGTCAGTTGGGCGAAGAACTGCTGCGTCAGTTCGAAGCTCACCCGCTGCGTGCCAACTTCCCTCCGTTCGCCGGTTTCCGCGACATCGAAAGCAAGGCGTTCTACGGCACCGGTTACCAGGACGTGTCGCACCGCAAGCCAAGCATCGCCAACGCCAAGCGCCTGCTGGACTGGACGCCAACCGTGGAGATGAGCGAAACCATCGGCAACACCCTGGACTTCTTCCTGCGTGAAGCCATGCTCGAAATCGCGGACAAGCGCTGATGCAGGCGGGACTGCGGATCGATGTCGACACCTACCGGGGCACCCGTGAAGGGGTGCCCCGGCTGCTGGAAATCCTTGATGAAGCTCAGGTCAAGGCGACGTTCTTCTTCAGTGTCGGGCCGGACAACATGGGGCGCCACTTGTGGCGCCTCATCCGTCCACAGTTTCTCTGGAAAATGCTTCGCTCCAACGCAGCCGGCCTGTATGGCTGGGACATTCTGCTGGCCGGCACCGCATGGCCTGGAAAACCGATCGGCCGCGACCTGGGGCACTTGATGCGCCAGGCCCGGGATGCCGGGCATGAGGTTGGCCTGCACGCCTGGGATCACCATGGCTGGCAAGCCAATGCCGGGCGCTGGAGCGACGCACAACTGGTCGAACAGATACGCCGTGGCGTGGACACCCTCAGCGACATCCTCGGGGAAAAGATCACCTGCTCGGCGTCCGCCGGCTGGCGTGCCGATGAGCGTGTGATCGAAGCCAAGCAGGGATTCGGCTTTCGCTACAACAGCGATTGTCGCGGCTTGGGCCTGTTCCAGCCACGACTGGCCGATGGTCGCCTGGGCGCTCCACAAATACCGGTAGACCTGCCGACCTTCGACGAAGTGGTAGGGCCGACCGTCGCCGCCAAGGATTTCAACACGTTCATCCTGGACCGGTTCACCCCGGAAAAACTCAATGTCTACACGATCCATGCCGAGGTAGAAGGGATTCTGATGGCCAACGATTTCCGTCAACTGCTGAGCGATGCACATCAGCGGGACATCCGTTTTCAACCCTTGGGCGACTTGTTGCCCGAGGCCCCTGACAGTTTGCCGATCGGCCGCGTGGTACGCGGTGCGCTCGAAGGTCGCGAAGGCTGGCTGGGAGTGCAAGGCGCATGAGCAAACGCTGGGCTTTGCCGTTATTGCTGGCCATGGTGGCGCTGGCCTACCTGCTGCCACTGGGCAGTCATGGCTTATGGATTCCTGACGAAACCCGCTACGCCCAGATCAGCCAGGGCATGCTCCTGAGCGGCAACTGGGTGTCGCCGCATTTCATGGACGTGCGCTATTTCGAAAAACCCGCGGCCGGCTACTGGATGATTGCCATCGGTCAGGCGCTGTTCGGCCAGAACCTCTTCGGGGTGCGCTTCGCCTCCGCACTGAGCACCGGCTTGAGTGTGCTGCTGTGCTACCTGGTCGCCCGCCGGATGTGGAACGAACCGCGCAAGAGTTTCGCTTGCGCGCTGCTGTACATGAGCTTCTCGGTCATTGCCGCTTCGGCGGGGTATGCCAACCTCGATCCGCAATTCACGTTCTGGGTCAACCTGAGCCTGGTGGCCCTGTGGTTTGCACTGGACAGCGTCGGCCGCGGTCAACGCCTGATCGCCTGGGCGGTGCTGGGCCTGGCCTGCGGCATGGGTTTCATGACCAAGGGCTTCCTGGCCTGGTTGCTGCCGGTGCTGATCGCCCTGCCCTGGATGATCTGGCAAAAACGCTGGCGTGAACTGTTGGTCTACGGCCCGGTGGCGGTCGTGGTCGCCATCGCCGTCAGCCTGCCATGGGCCCTGGCGGTGCATGCCCAGGAGCCTGACTACTGGCGGTTTTTCTTCTGGCACGAACATATCCGCCGTTTTGCCGGGGACGACGCCCAGCATGACGCGCCGTGGTGGTACTACCTGCCGCTGCTGGTGGCTTTCAGCATGCCGTGGGTTGCATTGCTGCCGCCAGCGCTGAAGCAGGCCTGGCAGACCCGACGCCAGTCCGATATCGCGTTCCTGCTGCTGTGGCTGTGGATGCCGTTGTTCTTCTTCAGCCTGAGCAAGGGCAAACTGCCTGCCTACATCCTGCCGTGCCTGCTGCCTCTGGCATTGTTGCTCGGCCATGCACTGGCTGACCGGTTGAAGCTGGAGCAAGGTCGCGTGCTGGGCATCAACGGCCTGCTGAACCTGGCGGTGGGTGTGGTTACTCTGCTGGCCCTGGTTTATCTGCAACTGAAAAAGCCGATTTACAATCACGAACTGCACAACCTGGTGCTGGTGTTCATCGGCTTGATCGGCTGGATCATGGCCAACCTGCTGCAAGCCTTCCGCCCGTTGCAGTGCTGGACAGCCCCGGCTTTTGGCAGCCTGTTGCTCATCGGTTTGGTGCCTGCCGGACTGCCCAACTCCGTAGTCGCCAACAAAACCCCTGACCAATTCATCCTCGATCACGCCCAGGAACTCGGCCAGACCGCCAAGTTATTGAGCAACGACCTCGGTGCCGCGTCGGCGTTGTCCTGGCGGTTGAAACGGCCGGAAGTGGCTTTTTTCAACACGATAGGCGAGTTGAAATATGGCCTTGCCTATCCTGATTCGCTCAAGCAGCGCGTCGGCCCCGACCAGGTACAACAGTGGATGCTCGATGCTCGCCAGCTTGGCTCGGTGGGTGTGGTCATGCGGGTCAAGGGCGAGGAAGAACTGCGCGAACTTGATCAATTGCCTAAAGAGGGCAAGCGCTACGAACAAGGCAACCTGGTGATTTTGATTATCCCTCAGGCGACGCTATGAGCCTGCTATTGCTACTGGTCGCCTGCCTGCTGACCTGCCTGGGCCAGATCGCCCAGAAATATGCGGTGGAAAGCTGGCGTGGCAAAGCTTCCGGGTGGATGGACAAACTGCGCTCGCCCTGGCTTTGGCTGGCCCTGGCCTCTTTGGGGTTAGGCCTGCTGGTGTGGCTGCTGGTGCTGCAACGCCTGGAAGTCGGGATTGCCTACCCGATGCTGAGCCTGAACTTCGTGTTGATCACCCTGGTTGCGCGTTTCGTGTTCCACGAAAGCATCGACCGCCGTCACTGGCTGGGTGTGGCGCTGGTGATCGGCGGCGTGGCATTGCTGGGGCAACACGCATGAACCTGAGACGCGGTATTACCTTCGCACTGGGCAGCGTTTTGCTGGTCAGCGCCGCCCAATTGGGCATGCGCTGGAGCATGAGTCACTTGCCGCAACCCGAACAATGGCTCACCGCTCACATCGACCTGACAGCCGTTGCCGTGGTGCTCGCTGCCATCTGCGCCTACGCCCTGTCGATGCTTTGCTGGCTCCCCCCCCTGCGGGACCTGCCCCTGGGTCGTGCCTACTCGTTGCTGAGCATCAGCTACGCGTTGGTGTACCTGCTGGCCGCCAGCCTGCCGCTGTTCAACGAAACCTTCAGCCTTACAAAAAGCCTTGGCGTGGCATTGGTCATCCTCGGCGTCATTACTATCAATTCTCGACCTGCTCGTGCGCCTGAATTAAGGAGTGCCCCATGAAAATAAGTGTATTTGGTAGCGGTTATGTTGGCCTGGTGCAGGCTGCGGTACTGGCGGAAGTTGGCCACGACGTGGTCTGCATGGACGTTGACGAGAAAAAAGTCGAACTGCTCAAACAGGGCCACGTGAGTATTTTCGAACCCGGGCTGGCCAGCCTGGTACGCGAAGGCCTCGACGCCAAACGGTTGCAGTTCACCAGCGACGAAAAATTCGCGGTCCAGCACGGACAGGTACTGTTCATCGCGGTTGGTACTCCGTCCCGGGACGACGGTTCAGCGGATCTGCGCTACGTGATGTCGGTGGGCGAAGCCGTGGCACGGCATCGCGAGCAACCGGCGATCCTGGTAGAAAAATCCACCGTCCCGGTCGGCACCGGCGACGCCTTGCGTGCACACATCGACAAATGCCTGCTCAATGCCGGGCGTGTCTTGCAGTTCGATATCGTCTCCAACCCGGAATTCCTGAAGGAAGGTTCGGCCGTTTCCGACTGCCGACGCCCGGACCGTATCGTCGTCGGCTGCGAACGCGATGAAGTACGTGACGTGATGCGTGACCTGTACTCGCCTTTCAACCGCAACCATGAGCGCATCATGTTCATGGACCTGCGCAGTGCCGAACTGACCAAGTACGCCGCCAACTGCATGCTGGCGACCAAGATCAGCTTCATCAACCAGATCGCCGAGCTGGCCGAACACCTGGGTGCCGACATCGAATCGGTACGCCTGGGCATCGGGGCCGACTCGCGTATCGGCTACCACTTCATCTACCCCGGTTGCGGCTACGGTGGCTCATGCTTCCCCAAGGACATGCGCGCCCTGATCCACAGCGCCGAAGAGGCCCATTGCTCCAGCGACCTGCTGCAAGCGGTGGAAGCCATCAACGAGCGGCAGAAACACAAGCTGTTCGAACGCATCAACGCGTTCTACAAGGGCGACTTGCGTGGCAGGACCTTTGCCTTGTGGGGCCTGGCGTTCAAGCCGAATACCGACGACATGCGCGATGCACCGAGCCGCGTGTTGCTGGAATCGTTGTGGGCCGCCGGGGCGAATGTCCGTGCGTTCGATCCGGAAGCCATGCAGGAAACCCAGAAGCTGTATCCCGATGAATCGAAACTGATGCTCATGGGGACGCCTGAGTCGGTCCTGTCCGGTGCCGATGCGTTGATCATCTGCACCGAATGGCAACAGTTCAAGGCTCCGGACTTCGAACTGATCCAGCAGCGGCTCAATGCACCGGTGATCTTCGACGGCCGCAACCTGTACGACGCAGACCGCCTGGCACGGATCGGTTTCACCTACTTCCCGATCGGCCGGGGCGAATCGCGCAAATTGCCGATACCCTACCAGCAATGGTCAACCGAATCAGTGGTCGCCTGAACCCCATGATCCCTCACATCCGCCAACAGTCCCTCGCGCTGGGTCTGTTGGCGCTGTTGTTGTTCTGCGCCGGGATGTATCAGCAGGCGGCCATCGGTTTCGACTCGCGCTTCGTGCTGTTCGCCCAAGAGATGCTGCGCAATGGGCCGTCGTTTTTTCCGACGACCTATGGCCAGCCCTACGCAGACTATTCGGGACTTTCAACGATATTCATCTGGCTGCTTTCACTGCCGTTCGGACAGGTCACCAGCCTGACCGCGTGGCTGCCGAGCGCCATCGCCGCAGCGATCATCGTCACATTGATGTACCGCCTGCTGGCGCCCTACTCCACGCGCTGGGCATTGTTGAGCATCGCCCTGATGCTGTTGACCAACACCTTCATCACGGAAACCCGCGCGGTTTCCCTCGACCTGATGCTGGCCGCTGTCTCGTTCAGCGTGTTCTACCTGGGCTATGCCGCCGATCACTTCGCGGCGCCGCGGCGCCGGGTTCTGATCTTTGCCTTGCTGATGCTCGGCTTCTGGATTCGCGGACCGATCGGCCTGGTCATTCCGACAGGGATGCTCTGCAGCTATTTTCTGGTCAATCGCCAATGGCGACAGCTGGTTGTCTTCGGCCTGCTGGCGTCGGTACTGCTGGCAGGATGTGTAGGTTTGTTACTGTGGCTGGCAGATGTCAGTGGCGGCCCGGCGTTTTTGCAAGACGTGATTCGCATGCAGTTCATGGGGCGCATGGACGGCACCGAGGGTTCCAACGATTTGCTGTATTACTTCACCAGTTCGCTAGGTAATTACGCATTGGCCTGGCCCTTGGCGGTGCTGGCGCTGTTGGCGGTTGGAGTCTCCGGCCACCGGGAAACCAGCCCGGCATTGCGCCTGTTGCAATACTGCGTCGCCGCCGGACTGATCGTGATGATCGGCCTTTCCGTCCCACAGGCGAAAAAGGCCCGCTACCTGTTGCCGATGCTGCCCATGGCGGCCATTGTGGCGGCCTATCCGTTCTACGCCACACAGGGTCGTTTGTTTGCCTGGCTGCGAGGGTTGATGCAGGGACTGTGGCTGCTGATCCCTGGGCTGCTGATCGTGACCTTGCTGGTTGTACGACGAAAATTTCCCGATGAAGTGGCCCACCTCACTTCGTTGTTCATTATTCTCGGGGTGCTGCAAGTGATCGCCGTGGCAGCGCTCAAGCAACCGCGCTGGCGAGTGCAGCGAGCACAGGCACTGGCCCTTTGCGCGGTCCTGGCACTCTGGTCGTTCTACATCCTGCAGTTCGAGCCTGTTCAACGACAGCTCTACGATACCCGGACCTTCAGCCGCGAGGCGTTTGAACAGGTGCAAGAAGACCCGGCACCGCTGGTGATGCACGGCATGGGCAAAGACGCGAAGGCCATCAAGTTCATGGTCAACATCCCGCAGGAACTGCACCCGGTGTTCACCGACTCCCCTGCGGAACTTGAAGCCCTGAAGGGCCCGGCGTGGCTGATGATGGACTTGAACGCGTACGAGACATTGCAAGGCACGGCCATTGGTGCATTGCCGCCTGTGCTGAGCGGGCGCTTCGACAAGAATGATTTCGTGCTGCTGCACCTCAAGTAAATCCCATGGCAACAATCGAATCGTCCGACTGTTAGAGTAGCGCCCATGATCGGGCTGATGCCGGCCCGATCGAATAAGGACATTCACGCCGTGACCACCTACTCCCCCCTTATCCGCCGCCTGCTGATCTGTTCGCTGACCATCGTCGTCAGCCGCGCCATCACCAGCCCGTTACTCACTCTGTTCGTCAGTGACAAGCTTGGCCTCAACCAACAGGACGTTGGCTTGCTGCTCGGCATTGCAGTGTTCGTCGCCACCCTGCTCTCGCTCTACGGCGGCTACATCATCGATCGCTTCGAAAAACGCCGATTGCTTGTTCTCTCGATGGCGTCCAGTGCTATCGGCCTGGTGTTGCTGACCTTTGCTGAAAACCTTTACCTGACAACGATCACCCTGATCGTCACCGAAACCGCCTCATCGCTTTTCCTGATCGGTTCGAAAGCGATCCTCAGCGACAACCTTGAGGTCGGCCAGCGCGCCAAGGCGTTTTCCCTGAGCTACACACTGACCAACATTGGCTACGCGGTCGGGCCGATGCTCGGTGTGCTGATCGCCGGCGCCTTTGCGAGCGCACCATTCCTGGTGGCTGCGGCCGTCGCTTTTTTCAGTATTTTCCTGATGACCGGTATTCCCCGGGACCCGGCCAGTGTTTCCCTGACCGGCCAGGCGCAGAGTTTTCTCAAAACCCTGATCACCCTGAAAAACGACCGCACCCTGATCATGTTCACCGCCGGTTGCCTGCTCAGCACGGTGGTGCATGGGCGATTTACGTTTTATCTGTCGCAGTACCTGCTGGTGATCAGCAACCCCCGACACACCATGGAAATCATGGCCGCCCTGCTCGCCTGCAACGCCATCAGCGTGATCTTGTTGCAATACCAGATCGGGCGTTTTCTCAAGCGCGAGCAACTGCGCCAATGGATCGTTGTCGGCACCGGCCTGTTCATCCTCGGGCTGATCGGTTTCAGCCTGGCAGACAGCCTGGTGAGCTGGTGCGTGGCGATGTTTATCTTCACCCTCGGTGAAATCATCATTTACCCGGCCGAGTTTCTCTTCGTCGATACCCTGGCTCCGGAAGAACTGCGCGGCAGCTATTACGGCGCGCAGAACCTTGCTGCGCTTGGCGGCGCGTTGAGCCCGATGATTTGCGGCTTCATGTTGATGCACACCCCGGCACCGACGATGTTTTATGCCTTGAGTGCACTCGCTGCCGTGGGTGGGTTGCTGTGCTACATAAGCGGCCGACGCAGTCATTCAAAGCAAAATTAATGCACTGAAAGCTCATTAATATGAATTTGTCAGCAGCAGGTTTGAACGGCACACTGTGCGCGTTCCTCCCCCAACAGTTGGAACAACTTCAAGGGCTTTCTGGTTCTCCCAGCCAAGCCCTTTTTTTTGATACTTCACGGAATCCCGGGGGAACACAGATAACGAAGTATCTGTAGGGGCTGCTGCAGGCTGCGATCTTTTGGATCTTGATCTTCAGCAATATCCAGATCGCAAAAGCAAGATCAAAAGATCGTCCGAACGCGGCCCGAGCCTTCGGCAGTTCCTACAGGAGAACGCGTGCACCACCAAACAACGAGGTCGAGCGTTAGCTCGCCTCGCGGTGCTTCTGCGGTGCACGCCCCCTCGAGAGGCCGAGCGCAGGTTCTGCGCAGTGGG
>NZ_AKJJ01000107.1:0-72139 GCF_000282395.1 Pseudomonas sp. GM55
GCCTAGGCGAGGCACCGAACGTTAGGGGCAAGAGCCCTTGGTTACTTGGGGCTCTTCCAAGTAACCCGCCGTAAGGGCGGAACCATAAGCCGCCGTTACCGCAGCAACGGATATGCAAACAAAACCCCAAAAAAAACCCCGCATAAAGCGGGGCCATAAAGGGTGCAGCAGTCATGCTTTCGGACGTTTATCCACCACGTGGCAAGCCTTGCCCTCGGATCGCTTGATCGAATGGAAAGGCTGCAAGACGATCCGCGAACTGATCCCGATGTACGTCTTGATGTGCTTGCTCAACTCGCCACAAACAGCCTTCTGCTGTTCGTCGCTCAGGTGCTGGTGTTCAGCCTTGAGTTCGACGTGCACGTCAACGCTGTCCAGGTTGCCGTTGCGATACAGATGGATCTCATAACACTCGGCAAGTTGTTTGACTTTCAAAACCTGCTCCTCGATCTGCGTCGGGAACACGTTGACCCCGCGGATGATCAGCATGTCATCGCTGCGTCCGGTGATCTTGTCGATGCGTCGCATGGGGCGCGCGGTGCCCGGCAGCAGGCGCGTCAGGTCGCGGGTGCGGTAGCGGATCATCGGCAGGGCTTCTTTGCTCAGGGAGGTGAACACCAGTTCGCCCATCTGCCCGTCCGGCAGCACTTCGCCGGTGACCGGGTCGATGATTTCCGGGTAGAAGTGGTCTTCCCAGATGGTCGGGCCGTCCTTGGTTTCGGCGCATTCCATGGCCACGCCCGGGCCCATGATTTCCGAGAGGCCGTAGATGTCCAGGGCGGTGATGCCCATGCGTGCCTCGATGGCGCTGCGCAGTTCGGCGGTCCACGGCTCGGCGCCGAAGATGCCCAGGCGCAGGGCCAGTTTGTGCGGGTCGATGCCCTGGCGCTCGATTTCGTCGGCGATGTTGAGCATGTAGGACGGCGTGACCATGATGATGTCCGGCTGGAAATCCTTGATCAGTTGCACTTGTTTTTCGGTCTGGCCGCCGGACATCGGGATCACCGTGCAGCCAAGGCGTTCGGCACCGTAATGCGCGCCGAGGCCGCCGGTGAACAGGCCGTAGCCATAGGAAATGTGCACTTTGTCGCCACGATGGCCGCCAGCGGCGCGGATCGAGCGAGCCACCACATTGGCCCAGGTGTCGATGTCGTTCTGGGTGTAGCCGACCACGGTCGGTTTGCCGGTGGTGCCGCTGGACGCATGCAGGCGCACTACGTCGCTCATCGGTACGGCAAACATGCCGTAGGGGTAGTTGTCCCGCAGGTCGGACTTGGTGGTGAAGGGGAATTTCGCCAGGTCCTCGAGGGACTTGATGTCATCGGGGTGCACGCCCAGCGCATCGAAGCGCTGACGGTACAGCGGCACGTTGTTGTAGGCGTGGCTCAGGCTCCAGCGCAGGCGCTCCAGCTGATGCTGGCGCAGCTCGTCGATGCTGGCGGTTTCCAGCGGGTCCAGCACAGGGTTCAGCACGGCTTGGGCAATTGGCATGTTCATGTGTTCACTCGAATTGTTTTTGTGTTCCAGCCCCTGCGTGCAGGGGCTTTGAGTGCATGCCCCAAGGATACCTCTCGGCTCCTTGGGAATCGCGATTCTTTAGTGGGATAGACGCTCGATGATCAGCGCGATCCCCTGGCCGACGCCGATGCACATGGTGCACAGGGCGTAGCGGCCATTGCGTTCCTCAAGCTCATGCAGGGCGGTGGTGACCAGTCGTGCGCCGCTCATCCCCAGCGGATGGCCAAGGGCGATGGCGCCGCCGTTGGGGTTGACCCGTGGATCGGTGTCGCTCAGGCCCAGTTCACGCAGCACCGCCAGTCCCTGTGCGGCGAAGGCTTCGTTGAGCTCGATCACGTCCATGTCCGCCAGGCTCAGGTTGGCCTGTTCCAGCACCTTGCGCGTCGCTGGCACCGGGCCGATGCCCATGATGCGTGGTTCGACGCCCGCAGTGGCCATGGCCACGACCCGGCCGCGGGCGGTCAGGCCGTGGCGTTTGGCCACTTCCGGGCTGGCCAGCAACAGGGCGCAGGCACCGTCGTTGACCCCGGAGGCGTTGCCGGCGGTAATGCTGCCGCCTTCGCGGAACGGTGTACCCAGTTTGGCCAGCTGCTCAAGGGTGGTGTCGCCGCGTGGGTGTTCGTCGTGCTCGACCACTTTGGCCGGGCCTTTGCGTTGAGGAATCTCCACTGCCACGATCTCTTTGGCCAAGCGTCCGTTGGCCTGGGCAGCGGCAGCGCGTTGCTGGCTGCGCAGGGCGAAGGCGTCCTGGTCGGCCCGGGAGATGTTGAACTGTTCGGCGACGTTCTCTGCCGTTTCCGGCATGGAGTCGATTCCGTAGGCCTTTTTCATCAACGGATTGACGAAGCGCCAGCCGATGGTGGTATCGAAGATCTCGGCCGCACGGGAAAACGCCTGTTCGGCCTTGCCCATCACCAGCGGTGCGCGGGACATGGATTCAACGCCACCGACCAGCATCAACCCGGTTTCGCCGCTGCGGATCGCCCGGGCGGCGGTGCCGATAGCGTCCAGCCCGGAGCCGCACAGGCGATTGAGGGTGGTGCCCGGCACGCTGACCGGCAACCCGGCCAGCAGCGCGGACATGCGCGCGACGTTACGGTTGTCTTCGCCGGCCTGGTTGGCGCAGCCGTAGATCACGTCGTCGACCGTGTTCCAGTCGACTTGCGGGTGGCGGCGCAGCAGTTCGCGCAGCGGCACCGCGCCGAGGTCGTCGGCGCGCACGCTGCTCAGGACGCCAGCGTAACGGCCGATGGGGGTGCGTACCGCGTCGATGATCAGGGCGTCATTCATTCGGGGTCTCCTGCGTCAGCACCGGGCCGCGCACTTTGTAGGATTTGCCATGGAACAGGGCGATCAACTGGCCCTGCTGGTTTTCGATGCGTACGTCGTAGTTGCCGGTGCGACCGGAGCGGCTCTGCTCGATGCAGTCAGCGTTAAGCGTGTCGCCCAGGCGCGCCGGGGCGATGTAGTCGATGCTGCAACCGATGGCCACCGTGGCTTCGTTGTAGCTGTTGCAGGCAAAGGCGAACGCCGAATCGGCGAGGGCGAACAGGTAGCCGCCGTGGCACGTGCCGTGGCCCTGGACCATGTCGGCGCGCACGGTCATGCCGACACGGGCGCAGCCGGGGCCGGCGGAAAGCAGGCGCATGCCCATGGCCTGGCTGGCGGCGTCGCGCTGGAACAGCGATTGCGCGCATTCACTGGCCAGGTTCATCGCTTCGCGGTTAGTCATGGAAGTTTCTCCCTTCGGCAACCCGGCGGCGCAACAACAGCGATGGCCGGTAGCGTTCCTCGCCGTAAGTGGCTTGCAGGTTGTCCAGCACGGTCAGGATGTGGGGAAGGCCGATGGTGTCGGCCCAGGCCAGCGGCCCTTGTGGATAATTGACCCCGGCGCGCATGGCCAGATCGATGTCGGCGGCTGAGGCCACGCCTTGCAGCAGGGCGTCGGCGGCTTCGTTGGCGAGCATCGCCACGGTGCGCAGGACGGCGAGGGCCGGGCTGTCGC
The DNA here is from genome assembly GCF_000282395.1 of Pseudomonas sp. GM55. Classification (NCBI taxonomy): domain Bacteria; kingdom Pseudomonadati; phylum Pseudomonadota; class Gammaproteobacteria; order Pseudomonadales; family Pseudomonadaceae; genus Pseudomonas; species Pseudomonas sp. GM55. The sequence continues at coordinate 3,524 of NZ_AKJJ01000107.1, forward strand.
TGAGCAGGCTGATCTTGAGCCCGGCCCGTTGCAGCAGGGCAACGCCCTGTTCGAGGGCTAGCGGATCAATGCCGTTCGCGTAGCTGATGGCGATGCGCTGGGCCTTGGCGTAGTCGTGCGCCAGATCCAGCAGGATCAGGTTGCGCAGCCCGTCTTCCCGGGCGCGCTGGCAGGCCATGCGGCCGTCGCTCAAGGCCAGCACGGCGTCACCCACGCGCAACAGGCCTCGACCGTCGCGCCGGATGACTTCGACGCCTTGCTCACTCAAGCGCGCCAACAAACCCTGGGCGATGCCGAGATCACCTTCGGCGATGCAAGTCTTGACGCTCGCGCTGCAGGTGATTTCAGCGGCTTGCGGGCGTTCGGCGCCTTGGGCGTAGCTGTAGAAACCCTGACCGCTTTTGCGCCCCAGTCGTCCGCCGTCCACCAGTTCCTTCTGGATCAGCGACGGCAGAAAGCGGGTGTCCTGGTAATAGGCGTCGAACACCGAGCAGGTCACGGCGTAGTTGACGTCGTGGCCGATCAGGTCGGTCAGTTCGAACGCACCCATGGCAAACCCGCCGGCTTCGCGCATCAGCGCATCCAGCGTCGGGCAATCGGCAGCGCCTTCCTGAAGCATTCGCAGGCTCTCGGCGTAGAACGGCCGGGCCACGCGGTTGACGATGAAACCCGGTGTGGAGCGGGTGTGCACCGGTTTCTTGCCCCAGGCTTTGGCGGTGTCGTACAGGCATTCGGCGAGTGCCGGATCGCTGGCCAGGCCGGAGACGATTTCCACCAGTGCCATGACTGGCGCGGGGTTGAAGAAGTGCAGGCCGAGCAGGCGTTCTGAACGATCAAGCTGTGCGGCGATGCTGGTGATCGACAGCGACGAGGTGTTGCTGGCCAGGATGCAGTGCTCGCCGCAGATACTTTCGAGCTGGCGAAACAGTGCGCGTTTGACCTCAAGGTTCTCGACGATGGCTTCGATGATCAGGTCGCAGTCGGCCAGGGCTTCGATGACTTCCACTGCTTGCAGGTTGGCGATGATGGCGCTGCGCGCTGCGACGGACAGCTTGCCGTTTTCGACCCGTTTGCCCAGTTGCCGATCAATGCTTTCGATGGCCTGCGCCGCCGCGCCGGGGCGGTTGTCCAGCAGCAACACCGGATGGCCGGCTTGTGCCGCAACCTGGGCGATACCGGCGCCCATGGCCCCGGCGCCGATCACCGCAACGCGTGCAGTCGTATTCAGTGCGGTCATGTCTCAGCGTCCCTTGAAGCTTGGGGTGCGTTTTTCCATGAAGGCGCCGACGCCTTCGCGGTAATCCTCGCTACGCCCGGCCAGGCGTTGCAGGTCGCGTTCCAGGTCCAGCTGTTCGTCAAAACTGTTGCTCATGCTGGCGTTCAGGCTGCGTTTGATCAGCGCCAGACCGTAGGTCGGTTGTGTGGCGAGGTGGCGGGCCAGTTTCAAGGCTTCATCGCGCAGTTCGGCATCTTCCACACATTGGTAGATCAGGCCCCACTGTTCGGCCTGCTCTGCGGTCAGGCGATTGCCGAGCAGGGCCAGGGCCTTGGCGCGGGCCATGCCGACCAGGCGCGGCAAGGTCCAGGTGCCGCCGGAGTCAGGGATCAGGCCGATCTTGCAGAACGCCTGGATGAAGCTGGCCGAACGCGCTGCCAATACCAGGTCGCAGGCCAGTGGAATGTTGGCGCCGGCACCGGCCGCCACGCCGTTGACCGCGCAGATCACCGGCAGCGGCAGGTCGCGCAACTGGCGGATCAGCGGGTTGTAGAACTTCTCGATGGACTCGCCCAGATCCGGCACCGCACTGCCCGGTGCGACATTGCGGTCGCTCAGGTCCTGGCCGGCGCAGAAGCCTCGGCCTTCACCGGTCAGCAGCAGTACGCGCACGTCCGGGTTCTGCCGCACTTGTTTCAACGCTTCCTTCACTTCGCCATGCATCTGGGTGTTGAAGCTGTTGAGCTGGTCCGGCCGGTTGAGGCTGAGCAGGGCGACGCCGGCCTCGATGGAAAACAGTATGTGTTCGAAGTTCATGGTCTTGGCGCTCTCTAAGAGGTCGTTCGAATTCGGTAGGCCGATGACTACTGGCCGGTAAAGGTCGGTTTGCGCTTTTCCTGAAAGGCCTGGATGCCTTCGTCGCGGTCGCGGGTGCCGGCCAGTACGGTGAAGGCGTGGCGTTCGAAGCGCAGGCCGCTGGCCAGGTCGGTGTCCATGGCCTTGAGCAGCGCTTCCTTGGCCAGGCGCACGGCCAGTGGCGCCTTGGCCGCAATGCTGCGGGCGATGTGCAGGGCGCGCTCGACGGTAAATTCCGGTTGGGTCACTTCGCTGACCAGACCGGCGCGCTGGGCCTGGCGAGCGTCGATCGGCTCGCCGGTCAGCACCATCTGCATGGCCATGGATTTGCCGACGGCGCGCAGCAGGCGTTGGGTGCCACCGGCGCCGGGCATGATCCCGAGGTTGATTTCCGGTTGGCCGAAGCGGGCGTCTTCGCCGGCAATGATGATGTCGGCATGCATGGCCAGCTCGCAGCCACCGCCGAGGGCAAAGCCGTTGACCGCGGCGATCAGTGGTTTGCTGAAGCGGGTGATGGTTTGCCACGACGCCTGGCGCGGGTCATCGAGGATGCCGACCAGGTTGCGCTCGGCCATTTCCTTGATGTCGGCGCCGGCGGCGAAGGCCTTGCGGCTGCCGGTGAGGACCACGGCGCGGGTGTCGGGGTCGGCTTGCGCGGCATTCAGTTCATCGGCCAGTTCGCCCAGCAACTCGGTGGTCAAGGCGTTCAGGGCTTGCGGGCGCTGCAGGGTAATCAGGCGCACGCCGGGCTCGATCAGTTCGACGGCAAGGGTTAGAGGCATGGCGGATGCCCTCACGGTGCACGCTCGGCGGGGTGCCGGCTCGTTATTGGATCGGCCGCAGGGGCCGGTTTTGCCCAAGTATAGCTATAACGTGATACGCAAATGCAATACTAAAATACATTTAATGTGTCTTATTGGTGATGGTTTCGATTGCTTTGCTTTCTGCGTCAAGGACGCTGATGACGGGTTTAGTCCTGAATTTATTGGGTTTAAGCTTGATTCAAACGGCCCGTTGGCGTTCGTCGGAAAGCGACATTTCAAGTGATACGCTTTTTAGTCTTTGTGCTTGTAAAAATTATGTGATACAAAATAAGTCATTATTTGCATCGCTTTGGGAAGGACGCTTTCATGACCTGCTACAGCCTTGATGGCCTGACCCCGGTGGTTGACCCGAGTGCTTATGTGCACCCGTCCGCCGTATTGATCGGTGACGTGATCATCGGCCCGCATTGTTATGTCGGTCCGCTGGCCAGCCTGCGCGGGGATTTCGGGCGGATCGTGCTGGAGGAGGGCGCCAACCTGCAGGACACCTGCGTGATGCACGGTTTCCCCGACAGCGACACTGTGGTCGAGCGCAACGGCCACATTGGCCACGGCGCGGTGCTGCACGGTTGCCGGATCGGCGCTGACGCCTTGGTGGGCATGAATGCGGTGGTGATGGACAACGCCCGGATCGGCCCGCGTTCATTCGTTTCGGCGGCGGCCTTCGTCAAGGCCGGCTTCGAATGCCCGGAGCAGTCGCTGGTCATGGGCGCACCGGCCAGCATCAAGCGCACCCTCAGCGATCAGGAAGTGGCGTGGAAACAGGCGGGCACACGTGAGTACCAGGAATTGGCCAAGCGGTGCCTCACGCAGATGCAGGTTTGCGAACCGCTGAGCGAGCCGGAAGCCGATCGCCCGCGCATCAGCGACAGAGGGTTGCGGCCCAAGGGTGACACTTTGTGAACACAGACCCCCTGTAGGAGCCAGCTTGCTGGCGAAGGTGTGTCAGCTACCTTGGTGTCGACTGACACACCATCGCCAGCAAGCTGGCTCCTACAAGGGATTGGGATTAACCCCTGAGCTTTCGGTATATTCCTTTTCTTTTTTTCCACGGAACGCCCATGTCGTCCCTGACCCCCTTGAACCATCTGATTACACGCTTCCAGGAACAGACGCCAATCCGCGCCAGTTCCTTGATCATCACGTTGTACGGGGATGCCATCGAACCCCATGGCGGTACCGTGTGGCTGGGCAGCCTGATTCAATTGCTCGAACCCATCGGCATCAACGAACGGCTGATCCGTACTTCGATTTTTCGCTTGACCAAGGAAGGCTGGCTGACCGCCGAGAAAGTCGGTCGTCGTAGCTATTACAGCCTGACCGGCACCGGTCGCCGGCGTTTCGACAAGGCCTTCAAGCGCGTCTACAGCACCACGATGCCGGCCTGGGATGGCTCCTGGTGCCTGGTGATGCTCTCGCAACTGACCCAGGACAAACGCAAACAGGTGCGCGAGGAGCTGGAGTGGCAAGGCTTCGGTGCGATTTCGCCGGTGGTGCTGGCCTGTCCGCGCAGTGACCGTTCCGACGTCAACGCGACCTTGCTCGACCTCGGCGCACAGGAAGACACCATTGTTTTCGAAACCACCGCCCAGGATGTACTGGCCTCCAAGGCGCTGCGCCTGCAAGTGCGTGAGAGCTGGAACATCGAGGAACTGGCCGCGCACTACAGCGAGTTCATCCAGTTGTTCCGGCCGCTGTGGCAAGCGCTGCGCGAGCAGGAAAACCTGCAACCGGCCGACTGCTTCCTGGCGCGGGTGCTGTTGATCCACGAGTACCGCAAGCTGCTGCTGCGCGACCCGCAGCTGCCGGACGAGTTGTTGCCCGGCGATTGGGAAGGCCGCGCTGCCCGCCAGTTGTGCCGCAACATTTACCGTTTGATCTACGCCAAGGCCGAAGAATGGCTGAACGCTGCACTGGAAACGGCCGACGGCCCGTTGCCGGATGTGGGTGAAAGCTTCTATCGGCGTTTTGGCGGACTGAAATAGCACGTCATTGTTCAGGGAATGGTGCGGTTCAGGAGACTCGAAGCAGCCGATGTCGTGTGGATTGACGTAGACAATAAAAATAAGCCTGCGTGAGGCCTGACATGATTTCTACAACAGCACAGCGCCATGATGGGTTCGACCAGTGGATCCACCAGATCAACCAGATCTGTGGCGCTTTCAACGCACAACCCCTGGGCAGCGAATTTGCCGGGCGTATCCGCGAGTACACGAGCGATGCGCTCAAACTCAGTTTCGTCGATGCGTGCCAAGCGCGTTTGTACCGTACGCCCCAGGAAGTCGCGGCGGGCGAGGGCGGCAAGTATTTTGCGGTGTTCCAGCTCGATGGCACGGCGGGCATGGCCCAGGGCGACGACAAGGTCCTGTTGTCCCCCGGTGACATCACGCTGATCGATGCCTCGCGGCCCAGCGACTTCACCTACAGCGAAAACTCCCGGCAGTTGTCGTTGATCCTGCCGTATCAACTGGTCGAGCAAACCCTGCGCTTCAATCAGGTCAGGTGCGGCCACCGGATTGCCGCCACCTCGCCCATCGCGATGCTCTCACACCGGTTGATCCTCGATGCCACCCGCCAGCAGCACCTGACCCGGCAGGAAAGCGAAGCAACCCTGGAGGCGATTGTCAGCCTGCTGCGCCCGGCGATCAGCCAGGCCGACGACTGCAGCGATGCCCATGAGCGGATCTTCCGAAAGACGCTCACCTGCATTGACGAAAACATTCGCTCCGAAGACCTGTGCCCGGAATGGCTGGCGCGGGAAGTCGGCATGTCCACCCGTGGCCTGTACCGGATGTTTGCCAAGAAAGGCCTGGTGGTGGCGCGCTACATCAAGAACCGTCGCCTGGACCTGTGCGCCGAATCCCTGCGCCAATCGGGCAAGGAGCAGAAGTTGTCGGTGCTGGGGTATTCGTGGGGTTTTTCCGATTCGAGCTACTTCTCCACCGCGTTCAAGTCGCGCTTCGGCATTGCGCCGGGGGAGTATCGCAAGCGGCATGCTTGAGATTTTGCCTGTACCTGTAGGAGCGAGCTTGCTCGCGAAAAAAACAATGGTACCGCTGGGTATCTGGTTTTACGCGTTATCGTTCACGACCATCGCGAGCAGGCTCGCTCCTACAGGGGGTAGGTGTCTAATTCAGACACCGTTTTCGAGCAACTGGCCCAGCGCCTCCAGCTCACTTTTCTCAAGGTCCGACACCAGCACGAACCGCATATGGTTCTCTTGCCAGGACACCACGTTGAAGCCGCGAATCGTTTCGCTCCGGCGCGGTTTGTCCGCCTCCGGCGTGGGCAGGATGAACACATTGATAATGTGTTTGTTGCGCCCATAACTCAGGGCCGCGGTGGTCTGGTGTTGCAGATAATCCAGGCGCCCGCCCAACAGTGGAAAACCCTGCGCCGAGTAATCGAATACCGGTGGCGAGAAGTCGAGTTTGCCGGTGAACCAGGGTTTCACGGTATGGCGGTCGGATGACACCACATCGTTCAAATGCTCGCCCATCAATGAGCGAACGTGGCTGGAGACGGCCTCGTCCATCAGCGGTGCCTGGACGCCCGGTGTTGCCACAAAAAGCACCATGGCCAAGGCCAGCGCCGCCGCTGAAAACGCTGGCGCGAACCAGGTTCGCCAACGCTCGATGAAACGGGGTTTTGGCGGATCAACGGGGAACACACTGGCGGCCAGCGCTGCCGGGGCCCTGTAATACACCGCGCTCTGCTTCACACCAGCCACCAGCAACCGAGCCTGATCATGCAATCGCGCACATTCGGCGCAAGCGGCCAGATGCCCGGCCACATTCGCCGTGGTCAGCGGATCGAGTTCCTTGTCCAGGTAGCCATGCATCAGCGTCTGGCAAACCGTGCAATCGAGTTCATTCATGATCGTACAACTTCAGTAGTTCGAGCTTGAGCATGGCGCGAGCCCTGGCCAACCTCGACATGACGGTTCCGAGGGGAATGTCGACCACCAGGGCGATGTCCTTGTAGGGCATGTCTTCGAGCTCCTTGAGAACAATCACCTCACGGAACGCCGGAGGGAGGGCGCACAGGGCTTGCTGGACCAGCGCGGCATTTTCCGTGTGAATGGCCAGCAACTCCGGGGTCTGGTCGTGGCTTGATGCTCCCGGGTCCTGGGCAACGTCGTCGCCGAAAGCGACCCAGTGACGCCCGGCCGTGGCCTTGAGCCAGGTGTAGCTTTCATTGCGCACGATGGTCAGGAACCAGGCCTTGGCGTTGCCATCGACGAAACGCTGTGAGAACCGGAAGGCGCGCAGGGCGCTTTCCTGCACTACATCGTGCGCGGCGCTGTCGTTGCCGGTGAGCCAGCGTGCGAGGTTGTAGGCGGCGTCCAGGTGGGGCGCAAACAATTCCTCAAATCGCGTCATGGTGGTTCCCGCACTGTCCCTCTTCTATAACCGTGGTCCGTGCCATTTTATTCCCCGGAAAAAGAATATTTTTCGACCGGGAATAAAGACCCGTCCCACAAGGTTTTACCTCGTGTCAGCTGCATCACTGTAGTTCGCCTGCGAGGGAAAACCGATGAACATTCATTCAAAACACCAACGACGCGTCGACGACCTGCTCAATCCTGACCGCCGCACGCTGCTCAAATGTTCGGCGTGGGCCGGGGCCGGTGTGGTCTGGGCCCTGTGCGGCGGCATTCCCCGGGCGTTCGCCCTGGATGACGCGGGAAATGTCGCGGACCCCAAGGCACTCGCCAGCACCTTCCACTTTGTGCAGGTCAGCGACTCGCACATCGGTTTCAACAAGGAAGCCAACCCGGACCCGGTGAAGACCTTGCAGGTGGCCATCGACAAGGTCATCGCGCTGCCAAAACGGCCCTCGCTGATCCTGCATACCGGGGATATCACCCACCTGTCCAAGGCCGAAGAGTTCGACACCGCCGCCCAGTTGCTCAAAGGCCTGCCGTCCACCGTGCACTACGTGCCGGGCGAGCACGACACCCTCGACGAGGGCGGCGGCAAGCGCTATCTGGAACGCTACGGCAAAGGCACCAAAGGCAATGGCTGGTACAGCTTCGATGACCACGGCGTGCATTTCATCGCGCTGGTGAATGTCTTCAACTTCCAGGCGGGCCATGAGGCGACCCTTGGCGCCGATCAATTGGCGTGGCTGGCCGACGACCTGCGCGCTGTAACGAGCAGCACGCCCATCGTGGTGTTTACCCATATTCCGCTGTGGACGATCTATCAGCCATGGGGCTGGGGCACCGAGGATGGCGACCAGGCGATTGCCATGCTGCGCCCGTACGGTTCGGTGACGGTATTGAACGGGCATATCCATCAGGTCATCCAGAAGGTCGAAGGCAATATCACCTTTCATACCGCCCGTGGCACCGCGTATCCGCAACCCGCGCCGGGCACGGCGCCGACGCCTGGACCGATGACGGTGGCCGCCGATCAACTTCGCAATTATCTGGGAGTCACCGACGTGCGGGCGACGCAGGGTGAGCATCCGCTGGCGCTGATCGATTCGACACTGGTCTAGGGGGGGGTAAGCGAATGAAAGCGCGATGGTTGGCGGTTGCCTGCCTGATGCTGGCGATGCCGGTATGGGCTCAGGAGGTGAAGGTCAATATCAAGGAGTTCATGTTCGGACCCAAGGATCTGGCGGTAGCCGTGGGCACCAAAGTGACGTGGGTGAATGATGACGAGATCCCGCACACGGTGGCAGAGACGCACAAGGTATTTCGCTCGGCGGCGCTGGACACCGGTGACAGTTACTCCTGGGTGTTCAACACGCCGGGGGAGTATGAGTATTTTTGTGCGCTGCATCCGCAGATGATCGGCAAGATTGTGGTTAGCCAATAATCTGCTGATCCCCTCATTTCCTGTAGGAGCGAGCTTGCTCGCGAAAAACGTCAGGACAACGCGGGTATTCAGACAGCCCGCGTCATCGTTGACGTCCATCGCGAGCAAGCTCGCTCCTACAGGGTTTTGTGTGTGCCTTACTTCGGTGCGTTGAGGTTCAAGGTTGGCGTTTCATCGAAAAAGTTCCACGGCTTCAACAGTACCTGCCGAATCCTGCCTCGCTGAAACCGCCCCTTCAGGTTTCACTCCCAACTCTATCCGTGCCAGCAGCTTCGAATGTCGGCGTATTTGCGGGCTCGTAACCTCGTTGAGGTTTGGTCCTCGGACGGGTACTACACCATGTCAGGACTCGACCTACACCTTTTCAGGAATGCGCCGACTTGTGACCGTTGCCTGCGGTCATTAACGTTCGGCTCCCCGAACGGTTTTACCCGGCCTGGACCTCGAGCGACAGATTCGCTTCAGCACAATGGCTGCCCGGTTCGGGCTTGCGGGCGGCCAATACCCTACAGAACTCCCTCAAAACGGAGGATTGAAGATGGCCACACCCACGATCATCGTCCCGATTGCCACCAGCAAAACTACCTCCTGCCAGCTCAACCTGCCGTGGTTCGTGCAGCGCACCGAATATGACCCAGTGCCTGCCACCTTTGAGCCGTTGGTGAACGGCGAGCGTGCATTCGGCGCGGTCTATGACGCCATCCTTGAAGCCAAAAGCAGTGTGGAAATCATCTGCTGGGGCTTTCAGCCATCGATGTACTTCAAGCGGGGGGATACCAGTTCGCTGTGCATCGGCCAACTGTTGGGCATCATGGCGGCTAAAGGCGTCAAGGTACGCATATTGTGCTGGTCCGATAGCCTGCACCTGACGGCGGCATTCGCTGAAAACATGACGCCGGGCCGCAACCTGGCCTCGTTCATGTCAGGTGGTCGCAACGATGCCCAGCGCGAGTTCGACTGGGAATGGTATCGCCGGGCGACGAAGACCGACGTCAAGCGACGCTCCTGGTTCGAAAGCCATACGCCACTGGGTTCCCTCTCCCGCGCGAGGGGCGATTGGCTGGCCAAGGCCTTCAGCTTTGGCAAGGAAGCGTTCGAGAACATCGAGTTCGTCGCACGGGACCTGAACCTGACGGATCGCGTGGAAATTGCCTGGCAGGTTGCATTGAACAGCGCAGACGGCCAGCGTTCGATGTTCAACAAGGCGGCCACTGCCGGCGCGATGTCCATGATCCCGACCCACCATCAGAAGATGGTGCTCGTCGACTACGAAACACCCGCCACCGCCGTCGGGTTTGTCATGGGGCATAACATGCTGGACGCCTATTGGGACAAGGACGATCACGGCGCCGCGAAGATGCACGCGCAATTCGGCCGCAATGGCGAAACCCCGCGCCAGGACATTTCCAGTCGTGTGACCGGACCGGTCCTTGAGCACCTTAACCACAATTTCGCCCAGGCCTGGCTACATGAAACCGGTATCGATCTGCTGACCCCGAGAAAGGCCATTGCCAACTCGCTCAGACCACGGGCTGGGTTCGGCCCGCCAATGATGGCGCAGGTCTTGCGAACGCAGTTTCAGGAAGGCCGGCAAGACATCAAGGCGAACTACCTGCAAGCGGCCAGGAATGTGACGCAGTTCTTGTATCTGGAGAACCAGTACTTTCGCTGGCCACCCTTGGCCGAGGAGATAAAAAAAGCCGCTGCGGTCCAGGTGGCCTGGGGTCGAAACACGGCCGTGCACGGCCCGATCTACCTGTTTGTCGTGACCAACTCCTCCAATGAGGGCATGGGCGATGGCACGGTCAACACCTACCGGATGCTCAGGCAACTGGGGCGTCCAGATGTCATTCCCGAGGTCTCCCGGCTTGAGCGCCGCGATGAACTTCAGGAACAAGTCGCTCAAGCCAGGCAGAAGGTCCTCGACGCCCAGCGCGAATCCACCCTGTTCAACCGCGGTTATGGCCACATTCATGGCGAATGGGTCAGTCGAGCCTACGAGCCCATCGAGGCTCGACTGAAAGCGGCGCAGAAACAGTACGAGGAGTTAGTGGCCAAGCTTCCTCAGGAAGATGCCAAGCCCGTGCTGCCCGAAGAAATTCCTGGCCTGAAGGTCGTGGTGTGCACCCTGGTCGCTCCGGACTCACCACCCGGCAACTGGCTGGATGTGTATATCCACAGCAAGTTGATGATCGTCAATGACGTGTTCACAACTTTGGGGTCGGCCAACATTAATACGCGGAGCATGGAAGTCGATAGTGAGTTGAATATCTGTGTTGAAGATCCGGCGGTTGCCAAGCCGTTGAGGAAGCAGTTGTGGGGGATACATACGGATGGAAAGGAGGCGGGAGATGATATTGGAGAAGAATTTGATAAATGGACCAGTATTGCTGTTTTCAACGCTGCGAATCGTAGAAATAGCGAAAATGTAGAGTCGCCGATGGGTTCTCTGACTGAGTTTAGAAGGGAAAGCCCTAGTCGTACTTACAAGGATTGATAATGCTTATCAGGGCTGTGTTTTTGTCTTTTCTATTGGCGGGTCCTGGAGCGTGTAAAAAGGAGGAGAATTTGGATATTACAGATGATCATATGGCCTATGCCCTAGGTAATTTGCAGTTTGTATGCGTTAAAGAATCAGAGCATTTACCGCCTGTTAGTGAAAGTGCTCAGAATCTATATGACTATGCACTTTTCCTCCATTCCGGATTTGGTAAAAAGGACTATGAGCTGATAGCCAGATTCTACCGGTTGGCCTACGCTGCAGGCAGCTACAAGGCTGGTACCAATCTGCATACATTGATATCGCAAGGCCTGATAAAAAGCGATCACCCTGGCAGGGAAGTCATCGATATCGTCGAGGAGCTCATCGCGGCTGGTGTTCCTGGTGGCTACTACGATATGGGGCATTATCTGGAGCTTGGTTTTGGGGTCAAACAGGATACCAGTAGAGCACATGCATATTTTCGAAGAGCAGCGGACTTGGGCAACCCCGATGCGCAGTTTTACGTGTCGAAGTTGCTTGAGGGAATTCGGTCTGCGAAACAAGTCGTTTTGGATATGCGTCGTTGCGCGATGAATCAGGGACATGCACAGAGCGCTTTCAATTATGGGATTTTTTTGAAAGTGCGACACTCCTATCCCGAGGCTATTGAGGGTTTTCAGGCCGGTGCCCGTAATGGCCACGGTATTAGTGCCGGGTTTTTGAGCGGCGGTTTTGCAACACCAGATCCAAAAGACCGACTGTATTATTTTGCGCTGACTGAGGACCCAGAGCGCTCCCGTCGCTACAAAAAAATCAATGAGTTTTTAAGGCGCTATGAAGACTTTGGTGCCAGGGTCCCCGACATCGACAACATCGTCCCGCTCCCCCCCGCTAAACTCCCGGACTGGGACGGCACCTTCGAATGGCTGAAAAAAAGAGACTCCACACCACCTCCGGAGAGACCTTCGGAGGAAATGATCCGCGAACTCAGTCAGGAAAAAGGCCTCGATCCGGAAACCGGCCTGCCACTGTCAAAACATCAATGACGATCACTGGAACGCTGAATACAGCTGGAAGTCTGTAGGAGCGAGCTTGCTCGCGATGGTTGTCAACGATAACGCGCGAATTCAATAGAATCGCGGTGTCTTTGAGTTCTTCGCGAGCAAGCTTGCTCCTACAGGGTTTTGTGTGTGGCCTGTTTACTTCGGTACGTTGAGGTTCAGCGTCGGCGTTTCATCGAAGAAGTTCCACGGTTTCAGCAGCACATGCACCCATTCGGTCGGCATGATCGGCCACTCTTCGGCACGGGCGATGTGGGTGGTGCCGGTGGTCAGCCAGACCACATCGTCGGTGTTCTCGATGGAGTGGTTGTCCTGGGTGAATTGCCCCAGGCCGGAATCCTTGTCCGAGCGGTTCGGGTATTTGCCTTCCGGGTACTTTTCCTCGGGGTTGTATTGCGTCACCCACAGTTGCTTGTCCATGAAGCTCAGGCGGTGGAAAAGCCATTCGTCCTTGCCGAAGTTGGCGCCCTTGGCCACCGGGTGCGTGCCGCCGGCGTACGGAATCAACTGATAGGAAACCGGGTTGCCGACTTTGTTTTCCTTGCTGAAGTTGGTCAGCAGGCGCACGGTCGACGGGTCGAATTTCTGCGCCGCCTGTTGCTCGTTGCCGACGACTTTGGTTTCGGTCTGCATCGTGCTGGTGCGCGGGCCGCCACGGTCGTTCGGCAGCACGACCGGGTTCACTTCCACCAGTGAGTTCTGCTCGCCGTCCACGTCCATATCGAGGCGGAAGTTGTAGAGGTGCTGGTGCGTGGTGCCGACGATGTTGTGGTCCAGCAGAGTGCCGTAGCGCGTGTCTTCCCTGGCGGTGTCTTCGTGCATGGTTTTGGACTTCACGCCCTTGACCGCTTCGATACCGGTGGCGCCGGCATCGATGCCGAGGGTGCCGTTCTGCTGGAAGACCCAGTCGAAGATGTAGTCGTAGTTGCCCACGGTGCTGATCCAGCGCACCACCAGTTCACGACGCTCGGTGCTGAGGTTGGGCTGGCCCATTTCCTGGTGTTTGTATTCCGGGCCGGCGTAGCGCTCGAACACCGCCATGGCACGCGGGATCGCAGTCGGTGCGCCAGTGTAGTCGGCGATGGTGGCGTCCAGCAGCACTGCGTTTTCCGGGGCGTCTTTGCCGCGGGCAATCGGTGAAGTCAGGGTGCCCATGCCGTAGTCGCCAGAGTCGAGGTAGGCCTTGAAGTACCAGCCGATATCCGGGTCGCCGTAAGGCACGATCATGCCGCCCAGCGAGCCTTCGTACATGATTTTGCGTTTCTTGCCCTTGTCGTCGTAGGTGACGGTGGACAGGATCGGGCCGACCCGTGAATCGAGGCGAACGTGGAAGTCCCAGTTCTGCCAGTGAATGCTGTTGCCGCTGATGGTGTAGTTCTTGCCCTCGGGCTCGGTGATTTCCAGCGGTTTGACCTCGACGCCTTTGCGTCCGCGCCCGTCATACGGTGTTGGCTTCATCGGCACCGGAATCAGCGCTTCGTCTTCGATCTTGATCAGCTTCTTCTGTTCCAGGTCGACAATCGCCACCAGCCCTTCAATCGGGTGCGCCCAGTAGTTGCCGTCATCGGTGTTGAGGTAGCTGACGATTTTCAGCAGGCGCTTGTCCTGCGCCAGGCCGTCCTTGCCATCGAAGTAACCGACGGTCAGCGGTGTGGCCACGACCTTTTTCACATCGTTGATGCCGCGCTTGGCCAGGGCCTGGGCGTATTCGGGGCTGGTCTCGACGGCCGATTGCACCGTTGCGAAATCGTCCAGCAGCACCATGCCGTGGGCGCCTTCGATCGGCTTCCAGGACGTGAGTTGTTTGCTGTCGAGATCGACCAGCGCCTCGATCACGTGCTTGCCGTCGAGCACCACGATTGAGGCCTGGCGCGGCTGGGCGACGTTCTGCCCGGTCAGGGCGAAGTTCCACACCTGATCCTTGGGCGGCTCCTTGACCGAGACTTCGGTAAAGCGGAGTCCGGGTTTGTAGTTTTCCGATTTCTTGACGATGTCCACGGCCGTGGTGATTTCGGCGGCGCTCAGGGGATTGAGCGGGTTGGGGCGGGTCTCGACGACGAAGGTCTTGTCCAGCCCGGACTGGAACACCTGGTTGATGAAGTCGGTGGACATGAACGCCGTATGGTCCTTGAACACCACCGGCACTGTCAGCTCGATACGCTTGCCGTTGAGCATCGCCACTTTGCTGTCGGGCTTGACCTTGAGATAGACCCCGTCCTTGGCAATGGTGAACAGGTTGGCGTAATCGTCCCATTTCACCGTGGCACCAAAGGCCTCCAGACCCGCTTGCAGCGGCACCATGTCGGCGTGACCGCCGTGGGCCTGGGCAGTGTTCGCCCAGAAAGGCAGGCCGAGGGTGCTCAGGGTGATGGCCAGGGCCAGGCGGGCAAGCGGTGTTCTTTTAGGCAATGCTTTGGGGCTGAACATGTGTGAATTCCTGGGGAAAAGCCGGGTACGGGCATTTCTGCACTGTGTTACAACCCGTCAATGGTTGCATTTGAATGCCTGCCAGATTTCTTTGGTTCCGTGCCGCCATTCAGCTTTGCTGACGAAATGCACCCTGGCAAGCGGACAAAGTGCCCGGTATGGGGGCCGCAAAGCATTGCTTCAAGTTAATAGGAAGCATTACTATTCACGCCCCGTCTTCACAGCACACCGCAATGACCCTCAAGCTGCCCCGCAGACACGGCTTTTTCGAGCATTACGAAGAGTTGGTTGGCACCTGGACCCGTCGCCTGAGAAACCGTCAGCAGGCCGAGGACCTGGCCCACGATACCTTCGTGCGGGTGCTTGAGTCCGATTCGGCGCGGGTGGAGCAGCCCCGGGCGTATTTGCACCAGACCGCGCGCAACATCGCCGTGGATGGTTATCGGCGTGAGGACCGGCGGGGCGCCATGGAGTCAGAGGCGATTGATCTCAGTGAGTCGCCGACCGGCGACCCGGAGCATTTCATGCACGCGATCCAGTTGGCGGATTCCATCGAACGGGCGCTCACCGAGCTGCCGGTCAACTGCCGCAAGGTGTTTGTCTGGCAGAAAATCGAGGGTCTGACCCAGGCCGAAATCGCCGAACGCCTGGGGCTGTCCAAGAACATGGTGGAAAAGTATATGATCCGCACGCTTCGGCACCTGCGCGATCGCCTGGACGGGTTGCAGTCATGACCGGCCGCGCCTTTTCCTCCCCCGGCCAAACAGGAACTTCCATGATGGATACTCGTGATTGTGCGTGCGGGCAAACAACGGTTCGCGATGACGCGGCGCAGTGGTTTGTGCGATTGCAGGAGCCTGTGGTCGATGTTGAAGTGCGCCGCCGGTTTCAGGCCTGGCTGGACGAACACGCCCAACACCGAAACGAATTCGAAGTGCTCCAGGGTTTGTGGAGCGCCGCCGAGCTGGTGCCGGCGGCGCGTTTGCGTGCCTTGTGTGAACCCCCGCCAACCCTGAAAAAACGGCGTCCCGTGCTGCGTTATGCGGTGGCCGCCAGCGTGCTGGCGGTAGCGCTCGGCCTGGGCCTGTTCAACGGCCTGAATCATCCAGCGCCGTACACCGCCGAGTTTTCCACGGCCCTGAATGAGCGACGCCATGTGGCGCTGCCGGATGGCTCGGTGGTCGATCTGGACAGCCGCAGCCGGATTCAAGTGCGCTTTGAAAAGGGTCAACGCAACGTCGAGCTGTCCGAAGGCGAAGCGATGTTCAGCGTCGAGCATGACACCCGCCGGCCTTTCGTGGTCGCGGCGGGCAGCGGCAAGGTCACGGTCACCGGCACCCGTTTCGATGTGCGTCGCGGCGCCAGCGAAACCCGGGTGGTGGTGGAGCAGGGCACCGTCAAGGTTCAAGGGCGCGACGCCGCCGACGGCGATTTCATCAATCTGACAGCAGGCCTTGGCACCCACGTCGATGCCCGGGGCAATGTTGCCACCGCCTATGCCGTCACCCCGGCGGAAATGACTGCCTGGCGCAGCGGCAAACTGGTGTTCAACAACGCCAGCCTGGCTGACGTCGCCGAGCAGGTCTCGCGTTATCGGGAGAAACCGCTGAAGGTCGGCAACGCGGCGGTGGGCAATCTGCGCCTGACCAGCGTGTTCAAATCCGACAACACCGACGCGCTGCTCAAGGCCTTGCCGAGCATCCTGCCGGTGGCCGTGCGCACCCTTGGCGACGGCAGCCAGGAAATAATTTCCAAATAAAATTCAGGTTTTTTTCGAGTTCATCGTCTTCCTGTTCAACTGCAACTGGTTTGCATTAACAAGCGCACACTCTTGCGATCCACAGGATTACGTTCGACGTGAAAATCTCCATCGCTAAAAACAACAAACTCCCTTGGTTGCCGCTGGCCCTTGCGCTGGCGGTCAACGTAGCGCTGCCCCAGGCCTTTGCAGCCGACGGCATCCACATCCCGGCGCAACCCTTGGGACAAGCCCTGAGCCAGTTGGGCCAGCAGACCTCGCTTCAGGTGTTCTTCAGCCCTGAACTGGTCGCCGGCAAACAGGCTCCGGCGGTGGATGGCAACCTTTCCCCGGAAGACGCGCTGCGCCAGTTGCTGCAAGGCAGCGGCCTGCAATACCAGATCGATGAAGGTTCGGTGACGCTGATGCCGGCACCAGCCTCGGCGGCCAGCGGTCCACTGGAACTGGGCGTGACTGACATCAAGGTCGTCGGTGACTGGCTCGGCGATGCCGATGCCGCCGTGGTGCAGAACCATCCCGGGGCACGAACCGTGATCCGCCGCGAAGCCATGGTCGAGCAGGGCGCGATGAACGTCGGCGACGTGTTGAAGCGCGTTCCTGGTGTGCAAGTGCAGGACGCCAACGGCACCGGTGGCAGCGATATTTCCCTTAACGTCGGCGTGCGCGGCCTGACTTCGCGCCTGTCGCCTCGCTCCACCGTGCTGATCGACGGCATCCCGGCGGCGTTCGCTCCTTACGGCCAGCCGCAACTGTCCATGGCGCCGATTTCCTCCGGCAACCTCGACAGCATCGACGTGGTACGCGGTGCCGGTTCCGTGCGCTACGGACCACAAAACGTGGGCGGTGTGATCAACTTCGTGACCCGCGCGATCCCGGAACAGGCCTCCGCGGAAATCGGCACGACCCTGGAAACTTCGCAGCATGGTGGCTGGAAGCACATCGACACGGCATTCATGGGCGGCACCGCCGACAACGGCATGGGCGTGGCGCTGTTGTACTCCGGGGTGAACGGCAACGGTTACCGTGAAAGCAACAACGGCAACGACATCGACGACGTGATCCTCAAGACCCATTGGGCGCCGACTGATGTCGACGATTTCAGCCTCAACTTTCACTACTACGATGCCAAGGCCGACATGCCCGGCGGCCTGACCCAGGCGCAGTACGACGCCGACCCGTTCCAGTCCGTGCGCGACCACGATAACTTCAGCGGCCGCCGCAAGGATGTGTCGTTCAAGTGGGTGCGGCAGATCGACGATCGTACCCAGGCTGAAGTGCTGACCTACTACACCGACAGTTTTCGTGGCAGCACCATCGCCTCCCGTGACCTGAGCACACTCAACTCCTATCCGCGCAGCTACTACACCTTCGGCATCGAGCCACGGGTGTCCCACGTCTTCGATGTCGGCCCGACCACCCAGGAAGTCAGCGTCGGTTATCGCTACCTCAAGGAAGCCATGCACGAAGAGGCCAGCCGTGTGGCGCTGGTCAACAACGAGCCGGTCGTGCGTCCGGGGGCGGACGGCCATGTCTATCAGGACCGCACCGGTGGAACCGAGGCCAATTCGGTCTACGTCGACAACAAGATCGACGACGGCAACTGGACCGTCACGCCGGGTATTCGCTTCGAGCACATCAGCACCGACTGGCACGACCGCCCGGTGCTCGATAACGCCGGCAAACGGGTGCCGGAGAAAAACCGCAGCATCGAAAGCAACGAGCCGCTGCCGGCCCTGAGCGTGATGTATCACGTGTCCGATGCCTGGAAGCTGTTTGCCAACTACGAAACCTCGTTCGGCGCGCTGCAGTACTTCCAGCTGGGTCAGGGCGGTATCGGCGACAACACCGCCAACGGCCTGCAACCGGAAAAGGCCAAGACCTACGAGATCGGTACGCGCTACAACGATGACGTGTGGGGTGGTGAGGTGACGCTGTTCTACATCGACTTCGACGACGAACTGCAATACATCAGCAATGATGTGGGCTGGACCAACCTCGGCGCGACCAAGCACCAGGGCATCGAGACGTCGGTGCACTACGATCTGGCCGCGCTGGACCCACGCCTGGACGGCCTGACCGCCAACGCCGGATTCACCTACACCCGCGCCACCAACGAAGGCGACATCCCGGGCTTCAAGGGCCGTGACCTGCCGTTCTACTCCCGTCAGGTGGCCACTGCCGGCCTGCGTTACGACATCAACCGCTGGACCTGGAACCTCGATGCGTTCGCCCAATCCAAACAGCGCTCGCCGGGCACCGGCGTGAACGCCGACGGCAGCTTCAACGGCAACTACATCACCGAAGGCACCGCCGACGGCCAGTTCGGTGACATTCCGGGCTATGTGACCTGGAACGCGCGTGGCGGCTATGACTTCGGCCCGCAGGTGTCGAACCTGAAACTGGGTGCGGGGGTGAAAAACATCTTCGACAAGCAGTACTTCACCCGCTCCAGCGACAACAACTCGGGCATGTACGTCGGCGCGCCGCGCACGTTCTTTGTGCAGGCCAGTGTCGGGTTCTGATAGACCGGGGCGAATTCATCGCTGGCAAGCCAGCTCCTACAGGTATAGGTGAACCTGTGGGAGCTGGCTTGCCAGCGAAGCTTTTCAGACCTTCAACACCTTCCCGCCAATCGCCACCGCCACCAGCAACACCGCCATCAAGGCAAAGGCAAAACTCAGGCTGCTGCCATGGGCGATGAAGCCGATCACGGCCGGCCCCGCCAGGATGCCCGCATAACCCAGGGTGGTAATGGCCGGCACGGCGATGCTCTCGGGCATGACTGTCTGCTTGCCCACGGCGGTGTACAACACCGGCACGATGTTCGAGCAACCGGCGCCCAGCAGTGCGTAACCCACTAGCGCCGCCTCCCAACTCGATGCGAACGTTGCCAGAAACAAGCCTGCGGCGGCTGTCAGCCCGCCGAACACAATCACCCGGGTCGCGCCCAACCGCCGTACGATTTTGTCACCGGTCAGGCGTCCCACGGTCATGGTCAAGGCAAACGCCGCATAGCCGAGCCCTGCATAGGCGGTGTCGATACCGCGCTCCTGCGCCAGGAACACCGCGCTCCAGTCCAGCGCCGCGCCTTCGGCGAGGAACACGATGAAGCACATGCCGCCGATGAACAGGACGATGCCATGGGGAACGGCAAACGCCGGGCCCGAACTCTCGCTGCCATAGGGCAACAGGTGTGGCACAGCCTTCGCCAGCGCAATCAGCAGCAACACGATCACCACCAGCGTGGCCCCCAGGGGCGAAATCCCAAGGCCAAGCAACCCGCTGACGCCTGCCGCGCCAACAATCCCGCCCAGGCTGAACAGGCCATGGAAACCCGACATCATGTGCTTGCCGCTGGCGCGCTCGACGATCACCGCTTGCAGGTTGACCGTCGAATCCACCGTGCCGAGGCCGGCACCGAAAATGAACAACGCCGCGATCAATGCCGGAGTCGACGTCACCGTCGCCAGCAGGGGCAGGGCCAGGCAGATTAGTAAGGTGCCGCCGGTCGCCACCTTGCGACAGCCAAAACGCGAGGCGAGCATCCCGGCCAGAGGCATTGCCAGAATCGAACCCACGCCCAGGCTCAGCAGCAACAGGCCCAAGGTGCCTTCATCCAGTCCGGCCCGGGCCTTGGCATAGGGCACCAGTGGCGCCCACGCGGCGATGCCGAACCCGGCGATGAAAAAGGCGATGCGCGTGGACATCTGTTCCAGGCGACCGGGAACGAAGGTGGTTTGGTTGTTGAGGCTGGTCATATCAATCCCTGGCAAAAAACGTCACGTCCTCAACGGACAGTGATCGGCCGGCGAGGGTTCGATCAATGCCCGGAAAGTTTGCGGTCAAACAGGGCGACATCGTTGCACAGCGCCGGTGTGTTTCGCGATATGTTGGGGCATTCCAATGACACACGGAGGGCGCCATGGCGCAGAGGTACGATGCACGGGGCAATATTTACATCGTGGTAGCGCCCGAAGAACTGCGCCGCCAGGGTATCGACTTGCCCTTTCAGGCCGGCCAAGCCGCACAAACCCGTCAGGCATGGGCCGTGGCGGCGATCGAGGCTTGCTGTAGCTGGGCACCCGGCACGCAACCGGCCGGCAGCAAGGATCATCGCAGCGACGGATTGCTGGTCGGACCGTTTCAGGCGTCGTCTCCCTTCGATCTGCTGATCGTCAACACCGATGGCACGCTGGCCGAGCGCAGCGGCAACGGGCTGACGATCTTTTCTCAGGCGCTGAGCGACCAGGGGCTTTTTGCCCAGGGCGAAACCTGTGAGCTCTGGGTGCATCACGATAAAACCGACACGCCTTCACCGGGGCAGACTTCGGTGCAAACCGCTCAAGTCGAGGGCGTGAAGGGGTTCTGGCTGGACCTTGGCCAGCCTGGTTTCGGACCGTCGGCGGTCAGTGCCGTGGGCGTTGAGACGGCGCTGTTGAATGGCCACGAACTCAGCCACGTCAAACAGCTGTCAGCACTCAATGGCGCATGGTCGCGCAGCCAGTTCGCGCGGGTCGGCAATCCGCATTGCGTGACGTTGGTCGACAGTGCCGATGCCTTGCCGAGCAACGAGCAGATGCGCGAACCAGTGTTGGGCGAAGGTCTGACGCGAATCGCCTACGCGATGCCGGCCGGGGCAGGACAACCCTGCGCGGCGGGGATCAATCTGCAATGGGCGATGCGCTTGTCCGAAGGGCACATCGCTGCACGGGTGTTCGAGCGGGGCGAGGGGCCGACGGCATCGTCGGGGACCAGCGCCAGTGCAGTGGCCTGTGCGGCGTGGCGGGTGGGTTGGGTCAGCGCCGGGGAGGTGAAGGTGACAATGCCGGGGGGCACGGCGCCGATCTTGCTGGAAGAAGAGCAGGGGGAGTTGGGTCGGGTCAGCCTGTTTGGTACGGCTCGAATGATCGATTGAATACGAAACTGATTTCTTGATCTTTGCTCTGAGCTGAGTCTTTTAAAGACTTCTACCACAATTGGGAACTGCGTTGAGGGATGGTCAGATTTTTGTGGCGCGTCCTACAGAACTAAACCGGCGCATAGGTAGGAAAGATCTGAATTCACCGTTTCGCGGTCTGCATCAGCCAATACTTGGTCACAAAGCCGTACATTCGCCCATGGATGATTTTATAAAACTCCCCAAAGCCAAGGAGCGGTTGTATGGCACTCGATGCATTTATCAAAATCAATGGTATCCCTGGTGAAGCTCTTGATGAGCAACACAGGGACTGGATCGAAATTACGGGCTACCGCTTCGGCACTCACCAGGGAACCTCAGCTACTGCCAGTTCAGCCGGGGGAGCTTCTTCTGGGCGAACGACCGTTACCGACTTTACGTTTACCAAAAACCTGGATAAGTCCAGCTGCAAGCTCATGGAGGCAAGCTGCGCAGGTGAGCATCTGAAAGAAGTTGTTTTGAGTTTGCACCGCGCGGGCGGCGACAAGCTCAAATATTTCGAAATCAGGCTGGAAGAGGTCATTATTTCCAGCTATTCACAAACAGCAAGTGATGGTGTTCCTTCTGAAAGTATCAGTCTTGACTACGGTCGCATAAAAACGGTTTACACCCTGCAGAAGCGCGTGGATGGCGCTGGCGGCGGCAACGTAGCTGGCGGTTGGGATCGAATCAGTAACAGCAAATGCTCCTGAGGCTCCCTCCATGTCAAAGGCATATGTTTTTATAAATTCCCATGTGCAGCCATATTCATATTTGAAGTCGAACTTGAACCTAGGAAAAAAATCCAGTGTGAAGTTTGATGTACTGAATGTACATGTTGTCAATGCCGTGGTATTGCCGGGCGAGATAATAATTGTAGGCGATGAGTCAGTGTCGTCCTGTACTTCCGAAGAAGCGTTTTATATGCAGAAGGCTTCGCAAGTCCATTTGGCCATAATGGCGAATGGGATGCAGAGCGACGGGTTTTTAGTAGAAAATCATGAATTTCTGACTAAAGTTCTTGGGTATTCATCTCTAGGGATCGGCACCATGGGCGGCGCCTGGAGCAAACACCTTGATGGTATCAAGAAAACCCTGGAAGACATTGAAGCCGCTCATGGTGATCTCCTCAGAAATGGCGGTACTCGGAATCGAGACGCTTTTTATTCAAAGCGAAAGGTTCTATTTGAGAAGCTTGATGGCCAGCTAAAGAATTTTGGCCGATTTGGATCCGGCTTGCGCAACCAAGGCTCCATCAAGGAAATGCTGGGCATATCCACCAAAAGTTACTTGCATACAGGGACCATAACCGGCTATGCCGAAACTATTAATGGAGTGGCAAAAGCGTCGAGTCTTCTTAAAAAGGGTACGTACTTGGGTGTCGGTTTGAATGCAGCTGCGGCAGGTATCTCTATCCATACCGCATGCTCAACTGGGCGTGAAGAACAATGTAGAAAAGCTAAATATGTTGAAGGTGGTAAATTATCCGGGAGCCTGATTGGGGGATCTTTTGGAGGTTCAATCGGAAGTGGTGTGGCAGCAATAGGATGTGCAGTGGCCTTTGGCGTGATTACCGGAGGTCCTGGCTCACTGGCTTGCGCTGTGATTGGAGGCGGGGTAGGTGGTTTGGTTGGCGGTGAGGTTGGTGGGGACGTGGGAGAGAGGAGTGGCGAAATCGTTTATGAGTTCATGTCAAAATGAGTGATATTGCGTTTGCGATCATTTCGATATTTATAATGGTCTCCATGTTTCTAGTGATGTGCTGGATATTTGTGTCGTGTTATCGGTTTACGGAATTAATAGAAGGTTATCTAAATAAAAGTAAGTTTGTGGCGAATAATCGAGCCGTATTTTTAAGTTCGGGTTTTATTGGAAAGGTTGTCAGAAACTGTTCCATGGCACTAATGTTCTTGATTCCTCGGCTCTGCGAGAGGCGTGGTCTTATAGAAAAAAACGAGTTGTCGAATTTGCCACCACACCTTAAGCGAAAGCTGTTAGCACCTTGGATCACCGGCGGGGTGCTGTTTTTTGCGATGTTCATTCTTTGGCTTTTTTTGTTTGATTTTTTTTCACTGTAAGCCTTCTGAGTCGTTACTGATGATGCTGGTGCGCTGGCAGTGGTTGGGAGTGGAGTCGGCGGTTGGGCAGGAGGAGAAGTCGGTGGAGGTATGGGAGAGATGGGCGGTGAAGTAGTTTATGAGTACCTGCAAAGGTGGGGGACGTGTTGGGTTTTTTTGCGATATTCATATTGTTCCTCATGTGTCTGACACTGTTCTGGATACTTCTATCCTCTAGTCGATATACGGAGTTAATAGAGAGTTACTTAAGCAGAAGTAGATTTGTAGCGAATAATCGTGAGGCTTTTTCGGGGTTGGGGCTGATTGGTAAAGCTCTCAAGAATGGATCGATTGCATTAATGTTCTTGATTCCTCGGCTAAGCGAAAGACGTGGCCTTATAGAAAAAGATGAATTGTTAAATTTGCCGCCACACCTGAAGCGAAAGCTGATAGCACCCTGGATCACGGGAGGAGTGTTGTTTTTTGTGATGTTCGTTTTTTGGCTTTTTTTTGTTTGATTTTTTGTGTTGTGGTCTTCGGATTTGTTACGGGAGGGCCCGGCGCGCTGGCCTGTAGGGTTATTGGGGTGGGGCGGTGGTTGGGTTGGAGGCGAGTCTGGTGGATATGTTGGTGTGTTGGGTGGGCAAATTTTTTACGAGTACTTACTGCAATGAGTAATATGGTGCTTCTGGTTATCATATTATTTACATTTTTTCTCGCGTTTGTGGCGATATGCGGGATGTTGGTATTCTCTTGCAGGTACACGGAGTTAATAGAAGGATACTTGAGTAAAAGTAGATTTGTAGCGAATAATCGTGAGGCGTTTTCTGGTTTTGGGCTAATTGGCAAGGTTTTCAGGAGTGGATCGATTGCATCGATGTTTTTGATTCCTCGGCTTTGCGAAAGGCGAGGTCTTATAGAAAAGGATGAATTGTTGAATTTACCACTACACCTTAAACGAAAGCTGATAGCGCCCTGGATCATGGGTGGGGTATCGTTTTTTGCTGTGCTCGTTCTTTGGCTTTTTTATGTTTGATTTTTACTTTCGGTTATCGCTGGATGTTATCCCGGGTGTCATTAAACACGACCCGGGAGTCAGCTTACCCCACTGAACTCCACCACCGGCATCGTCCGCTTCATCAGCACCTTGCCATCGCGCACCGAGTACAGCGGCAACCCCTGGCTGCGGATCACCTCGTAGTCACTCTCCGCCGACAGGATCAGCAGGTTCGCCGGTCGCCCGCGCTCCAGGCCATAGCGATCGCCGAGGTTCAGGGCTCTGGCGCTATTGTCCGTCACCAGGTCCAGCGCACTTTGCAGGTTGCGATAGCCGAGCATGTGGCAGATGTGCAGACCGGCTTCGAGCACCCGCAAAATGTTGCCATTGCCCAGCGGATACCACGGATCGACGATGGAGTCCTGGCCGAAGCACACGTTCATCCCCGCTTCGAGCAACTCGTTGACCCGGGTCACGCCCCGGCGTTTCGGGAAGTTATCGAAGCGCCCTTGCAGGTGGATGCTTTCAGTGGGGCAGGAGACAAAGCTGATGCCCGAATGCCCGAGCAAGCGAAACAGCTTGGCGCAGTAGGCGTTGTCGTAGGAGCCCATGGCCGTGGTGTGGCTGGCCGTGACCCGCGATCCCATGTCGCGGCTGCGGGCCTCTTCGGCGAGCACTTCGAGAAAGCGTGAATGCGGGTCGTCGGTTTCGTCGCAATGCACGTCCACCAGGCAACCCGTGCGCTCGGCCAGGTCCATGAGGAACTTCACCGAGCTGACGCCCTGGTCGCGGGTGTACTCGAAATGCGGAATGCCACCCACCACATCCGCGCCCATGCGGATGGCTTCTTCCATCAGCTCGCGGCCATTGCGGTAGGACTCGATGCCTTCCTGAGGGAATGCGACGATTTGCAGGTCGACCAGGTGCCGGCTTTCCTCGCGCACTTCGAGCATCGCCTTGAGCGCGGTCAGTTGCGGGTCGGTGACGTCGACGTGGGTGCGCACATGCTGGATGCCGTGCGCGGCGAGGGCCTGGATGGTTTTCCGGGCACGGGTCCTGGTGTCTTCCAGGGTGATGGTCGCCTTGCGCTCGCCCCAGCACTCGATGCCTTCGAACAGCGTGCCGCTCATGTTCCAGCGCGGCTCGCCGGCGGTCAGGGTCGCGTCGAGGTGGATGTGCGGCTCGACAAAGGGCGGCACCACCAGATTGCCGCCGGCATCCAGATCGTCAGGGCCCAGGGTCGGGGCTTCGGTCTGGCGGGAGATGCTGCTGATCCGGCCATTTTCCAGGTACAACTCATGCAGGCCTTCCTGGTTGCGCAGACGGGCATTGATGATGTGCATCGGGCGGATCCTTTTGGCGAATCGTATAGGCAATACATCTACGTTAGCTCGCTGGTGGCAACTCCTGCCAGTGACATTGGCCAACACCCTCCAAATAGATGTGGGAGCGGGTTTGCTCAGGAAGATGTTTGCAGGGGCAAAAACCGCATCAACGCAGCAATGACCGCTTCAGGTGCATCTTCCTGAACCAGGTGCCCGGCGTTGGCGACGGGATAAAACTGCGATCCTGGAATCATCCGGTGCAGCTCGCGCCCGCGTTCGACGGGAATCCACTGATCGTCCTCACCCCAGAGAATCTGCACCGGGCAGCGAATCGTCGGGTACAACCCCTGGGCCTCGAGGGTGTAACGCTCGTCCATCTGCGCGATCTGCCGATAAAACGCCGCTTGCCCCGGCTCTCCCAGCCATGGCTGTACGTACGGGGCGAGTTCGGCGTCGGGAATGTCGCGCTGGATGGCCCCGCGAATATAGGCCGGCACGATGGCGCGCTGGATGTAATCGGGCAGTCCGCTGAACGCCGCTTCATGCTGACGCACATGCTGCACGAACGGCGAACCCCAGGGCATCAGCGCCACCGGATCGATCAGCGTCAGGCTGCGGTAGTCCTTGCCATTGAGCAGGTGCGTGCGCAGGGCGGTGGCGCCGCCGAAGTCGTGGGCCACCACGTCGGGGCGATCCAGGCCCCAATGCTCCAGCAGTTGCGCCAACAGCTGGTTTTGCACGCCGAGCGAGACATCGGCTTCGGGTTGCGCGGACTGGCCGTACCCCAACAGATCGAAGTAATGCACCCGGTGCGTGGTAATGAAATACGGTGCAATCCGGTGCCAGACATAAGAAGAGAAAGGAGTGCCATGCACGAATACCAGCGGCGGGCCGTCGCCGTGTATGGCGTAGCGCACCTGGTGTCCTTTGAAGTCAAAGACCTGATCCAGCGGCCAGTCAGTCATGGGCTTGTCTTCTTTGCAGGGGGCGAGGCAAAAAGCATAGGCATAAAAAAACAGCCGGTGAAGGCTGTTCTTTATTTCGCGACTAACTGTAGGAGCGAGCTTGCTCGCGAAAAACGTCAACGATATCGCGAGGTATCTGGCAGCCCGCGGTGCTCTGGCGTCCATCGCGAGCAAGCTCGCTCCTACAGAGGGCTGTGCTTTTACTCGCCGCGATAGATGCAACCGCTGGTGCAGGTTTCGTGGATGCGGATCGCACTGAGTTCCGGCAGCAGCGGCTTCAATTCCTGCCAGATAAACTTGGCCAGCACTTCGCTGGTCGGGTTTTCCAGGCCAGGAATATCGTTCAGGTAGTTGTGGTCCAGACGCTCGTACAGCGGCTTGAAGATCTCCTTGATTTCCGAGAAATCGCGGATCCAGCCAGTGTGCGGGTCGAGGTCGCCGCTCAGGTGGATTGCCACTTTGAACGAGTGACCGTGCAGGCGGCCGCACTTGTGGCCGTCCGGTACGTGGGGCAGGCGGTGGGCGGATTCGAAGGTAAACTCTTTGAAAATTTCCACAGTGTTTTCAGCTCTGTTCAGGTGGCGTTCGCCGCAGCGATTCGGGCAGGCGGCGAGTTTACCAGTTTGTCCTGACTAAAGGGTCAGCAAGCGCTCGCCCAGGCGACCGTTGGCGGCCAGTTCGAGGAATTCGTCGCCCATGCGGCGGCTTTCATCCATGGTCGTGCGCCAGTATTTCTGCCGGCTCGGGGCGTCGCCCATGAAGCGCTTGAAGTCGTTACGGTCTGGCAGCTTGCCGTAGGGCAGGCGTGCCAGATAGTCCTTCGACGGCGCCAGCAGCAACACGTTCTGCAAGCGAGCCGGGCAGGCGCGGCGCCACGGCAGGGTCTTGTCGAACCAGCCGGGAATCACCCGGTCGGTGAAATGCGGGTAAAGCACGATGTCGTTGCCGCTGTAAGGCAGGTCCAGGTGGTAGTCCAGCAAGCCGCCGTCGCGGAAGGTGCCGGCGCCAGCGCCCGGCAGGTCGCGCACACCTTCCATCACCATTGGGATCGAGCCCGAAGCCAGCAGGGCCTGGCGCAAATTGCCGGCGTTGAGGGCGATGAAGCGCGACGGGAAGTCGTTCAAGGCGTCGACCGGCGGCGCCAGGCGCGGGTCGTGGATGATCAGGCGTTCGAAGTGCCGGGCCAGCCGCGCCCGGCCGCGCAGGTTGTCGGCGATGACCGAGGACAGGCCCAGCCCCAGGCGACCGCGATGATCGTCGGCGAGCAGGCCGTGGCTTTTGACCACCATGATGTTCAGGCGGTAATCGCTGTTGTTGAGGATCGAGGCATCGCGACCGTCGAGCAGGTCATTGAGCATGCGCCGGGAGCTCTGGCTGATCTGTGCCATGGTTACGCCCTTGGCGAAATTCTGCTCGGTGTACAGCTGCCCGAGACGCCGGATGCCTTCGGCGGCGTCCGGCAGACAGGCGCTGGCGAAGCGCCAGGAACCTACCGATGCGCCAATCAGCGAGCGCTCCCGCGGTGCCGCCGGCAGCCACTGGCCGAACAGCGCCAGGTCCAGCCCCTGAATCCCCAGCGCCTTTGGGCCGCCGGCCGCGCCGGGCAAGGTACCGACCTCGGCCGCATTCAGGCCGTTGGCGCGGATGTGCGCCAAGGCGCGCGGACCGGCCTTGAGGGTCAGGGAAGGGAACTTGATGTGGATGGCGGTCATTAGGGTCTCGATGTGTGGCAAGCAGAAATTATAAACACGAACACCTGTAGGAGCTGGCTTGCCAGCGAAGGCGGTGAGTCAGGTGACATGGATGTTGAATGTGCCGGCCTCTTCGCTGGCAAGCCAGCTCCTACAGGTGTTTGTGTTGGTACAACCAATGATGGCCATTCAGCTTCAATTAAGTTCATCCAGCTAAGGTGTCGCCCACGCCCGGGAACCTGGCCCGGATCAAGCGCTGAGATAGCTCGACGCTGGTACCATTGTGGCCTTCGAGAAGCTCACATCACTCGCGCCGGCCAGGTATCCCGGTGATCGGCAGCCGGGTATCGACCGGGATCTGGAATTAGACGCTGTCAGCGGGCAGGTTCTCAAGGATCATCAGGATTGGTAATGAAGGTGTTTTTTTTCAATCGATGCACCGGCGGCCGGATGGCGCTGCTGCTTCTGGCATTTTGCTCGGCGGTGATGGCCCGCGACCTGGACCAGGATGAAGCCCTGCGCCTGCGTCAACAGGGGGTGATCCTGCCGCTGGAGCAACTGCTGCAGCAGGCAATGGATCGCTATCCCGGCTCGAAGCTGCTGGAAGCCGAGCTCGAAGAAAAACACGACGTCTACATTTATGAAGTCGAGTTGCTGACCCCTGAAGGCGTAGTCCGCGAACTGGGCATCGATGCCACCAACGGCCGCTTATTGAAAGACAAGGAAGACTGATCCATGCGTTTGCTTCTGGTGGAAGACCATGTGCCCCTGGCCGACGAACTGCTGGCCGGTCTCAACCGCCAGGGGTATGCGGTGGACTGGCTGGCCGACGGTCGCGACGCGGTGCATCAGGGCAGTACCGAACCTTACGACCTGATCATCCTCGACCTCGGTTTGCCGGGCGTGCCGGGGCTTGAGGTGCTGGCGCAATGGCGCACGACGGGGCTGACCACGCCGGTGCTGATCCTGACGGCCCGTGATTCCTGGGCCGAGCGCATCGAAGGCCTCAAGGCTGGCGCCGACGATTACCTGACCAAACCCTTTCATCCCGAAGAGCTGTTCTTGCGCATCCAGGCGCTATTGCGCCGCTCCCATGGCCAGGTCAACCAGCCGACGCTCAAGGCCGCCGGGCTGCATCTGGACGAAAGTCGCCAGTGCGTTGTCCGCGACGGTGCGGACATTCAACTGACGGCCGCGGAGTTTCGCCTGTTGCGCTATTTCATGCTGCACCCCGAGCAGATCCTCTCCAAAAGCCACCTCGCCGAACACCTCTACGACGGTGAAACCGAGCGCGACTCCAATGTGCTGGAGGTCCACGTCAACCATTTGCGCCGCAAGCTCGGCAAAAGCGTGATTGAAACCCGTCGCGGCCAGGGGTATCTGCTCGGCGGGCAAGCCCGGTGAGATCGATCCAGCGCCGCTTGAGCCTGGGCCTGATCAGCGTGATGGTGGTCGTTGGCCTGGTGCTGGCACAAACCAGCCTGTGGCTGTTCGAAATGGGTTTGCAGCGCTATCTCGAAGCCGGGTTGCGCAATGACAGCGAGAACCTGTTGGCGGCACTTGTGCGCGGGCCGCAAGGCTTGCAGCTGGATGAACGACGTCTGTCACCGGCCTATCAGCGGCCTTTTTCCGGGCATTATTTCCGCATCGATTTTGCCGACGGCCATTGGCGCTCCCGTTCCTTATGGGATCAGGAACTGCCGGCACTCGATCAACCCGGCCTGCACGACAACCTGCAACTGGGGCCGGAAGGGCAGCAGTTGTTGGTATTGCGTACGGACTATCGACGTTCAGGGGTGCCGATCTCCATCAGCGTCGCCGAGGATTACACGCCAATACGCGAAAGCTTCCGGCGGGTGCAACAGCTCGGGTTGGGCCTCGGTTTGACAGGGCTGCTGCTGATTCTGCTGCTGCAACGGATTACCGTGCGCCGCGCCTTGCGCCCGCTGGAGCAGGCGCGCGAGCAGATTGCGCAGTTGCAGCAGGGCCAGCGCTCGCAACTCGATGATCAGGTGCCGGTGGAGCTGGAGCCGCTGGTGGCGCAGATCAACCACTTACTGGCCCACACCGAGGACAGCCTCAAGCGCTCACGCAATGCCCTGGGCAACCTCGGCCACGCGTTGAAAACGCCGCTGGCGGTGCTGTTGAGCCTGGCCTCAAGCGAACAGCTCGAGGCGCACCCGCAACTGCGCAAGTCCCTCAGGGAACAACTGCAGCAGGTCGAACAGCGGCTCAATCGGGAACTCAATCGTGCGAGGTTGTCCGGCGATGCGTTGCCGGGCGCACTGTTTGATTGCGATGCCGAGCTCCCCGGATTACTGGCAACCCTGAACATGATCCACGGCGAACACCTGGCGCTGAGCTACCGTTCACCGACCGGCCTGCAATTGCCATGGGATCGTGAAGACCTGCTGGAACTGTTGGGCAACCTGCTGGATAACGCCTGTAAATGGGCGGATGCCGAGGTGCGCGTGAGTGTGGCCGAAACGGTGGACGGGTTTGAACTGAGTGTCGAAGATGACGGCCCGGGCATCCCCGAAGAGCGTCGCGATCAGGTGTTCAGCCGAGGTACGCGGCTGGATGAACAAACCCATGGACATGGCCTGGGGCTGGGCATCGTGCGCGACATCGTCGATAGCTGGGGCGGGAAACTGTCGTTACTGCAAAGCGAATGGGGCGGGTTGAAGGTCGTCATCGAGTTGCCCAGACACACCTGAAATCTACTGGTCAGGACTCCGAACCTGTGGGAGCGGGCTTGCCCGCGATGAGGCCATCACATTCAAAATCATCATTGACTGTGCCACCGCAATCGCGGGCAAGCCCGCTCCCACAGGATTGCGTTACTCCTGAGGAGGTGCTTGCCAAATTTATGTGTGACGAATCTCCCGATCCTTGGTTTCCGGCATGAAGAAAATGCCCAGCACAGCCGTCATCACCGCGATGACGATCGGATACCACAGCCCGTAGTAGATATCCCCGGTGGCCGCCACCATGGCGAACGCCACCGTCGGCAGGAAGCCACCGAACCAGCCATTGCCGATGTGATAGGGCAGCGACATCGAGGTGTAGCGGATGCGCGCCGGGAACAGTTCCACCAGCCAGGCGGCAATCGGCCCGTAGACCATGGTCACGTAGATCACCAGGATCGTCAGGAGCAACAGCACCATCGGGTAATTGGTCTTGGTCGGGTCGGCTTTCTCGGGGTAACCGGCGTCCTTGAGGGCGGTGGCGAGGGTGGCGGTAAAGGTGTCGCTCTTGGCCTTGAAGTCGGCGCCCGGCATGCCGGTGCCCTCGAAGCTCTCGATCACTTTCTCGCCAATGCGCACCTGTGCAACGGCGCCCGGTTCGGCCTTCACGTTCTCATAGGGGATGGCCCGTTTTGCCAGTACGGTCTTGGCCAGGTCGCAGGAACTGGTGAATTTGGCCTTGCCCACCGGGTCGAACTGGAACGAGCACTGGTCGGGATTGGCGATGACCCTGACCGGATTCTTTTCCTGGGCGATGAACACGTCGGGGTTACCGTATTGGGTCAACGCATGGAAGATCGGGAAGTAAGTCAGTGCCGCAATAATGCAGCCGGCCATGATGATGCCCTTGCGGCCGATGCGGTCTGACAGGCTGCCGAATATGACGAAGAACGGTGTGCCAATCAGCAGCGAGCCGGCAATCAGCAAGTTGGCGGTCTGCGGTTCGATCTTCAGCGTCTGCAACAGGAAAAACAGCGCATAGAACTGCCCGGTGTACCAGACCACGGCCTGGCCGGCGGTGCCGCCGAGCAGGGCCATGATCACGATCTTGAGGTTGTCCCAACGGGCGAAGGACTCGGTCAATGGTGCCTTGGAGGACTTGCCTTCGGCCTTCATTTTCTGGAACACCGGCGACTCGCTGAGTTGCAGGCGGATGTACACCGAGATAATCAACAGCAGGATCGACAGCAGGAACGGAATCCGCCAGCCCCAGGCTTCGAAGGCTTCGGTGCCCAGTGAGGTGCGGCAGGCGAGGATCACCAGCAGTGAAAGAAACAGGCCGAGGGTGGCTGTCGTCTGAATCCACGAGGTGAAGTAGCCGCGTTTGCCCTTGGGTGCATGTTCGGCCACGTAGGTGGCTGCGCCACCGTATTCACCGCCCAGTGCCAGGCCTTGCAGCAGGCGCAGGCTGATCAGAATGATCGGCGCGGCTACGCCGATGGTTGCGTAGCCAGGCAGCATGCCTACCACGGCGGTGGAGACGCCCATGATCACGATGGTGATGAGAAAGGTGTGTTTACGTCCGATCATGTCACCCAGCCGGCCGAACACGATGGCGCCGAAGGGCCGAACGGCGAAGCCGGCGGCGAAGGCGAGCAGGGCGAAGATGAAGGAAGTCGTTTCGTTGACACCGGCGAAGAAGTGCTTGGCGATGATCGCCGCGAGGGAACCGTACAGGTAGAAGTCATACCATTCGAACACGGTGCCCAGGGATGAGGCGAAGATGACCTTGCGCTCCTCCCGGGTGATTCCACCACGGTTGGGCGTGCTGCCCGTGGTTGCATTGTCGATTGCTGCCATGAGTATTCTCCGTCTTGCTCTTGTTGTAGGCCGGAGTTCCCACTAACACTTACCCTACCCAGGCCCTGGGACTGATGTCATCGGATTGCGGGTTTTGCATACAGGTTGACGCCTTGAAACGCTGCAAGGTTCCTAGAAGCATAATCACCTTGCGGCAGATATCCACTCGCCATCACCGCTGAGGTCGGAAAGAGGGGTATGACTGGTACAAAACCTGTAGGAGCGAGCCGGTCGACGCTCGACTGCTCGCGATGGTGTGTCAGCTACCTTGGTGTCGGCTGACACACCATCGCGAGCAAGCTCGCTCCTACAAGGGACCCGCAAGGTTTAAACGCGGAACTGATCCATCAGGCTCTGCTGCTGGTTCGCCAGGCTGTTGAGCGACTGGCTGACTCGTGCCGATTCATTGGCCTGGCCCGACAGCGATTCGGTTACGTCGCGAATGGTCGCCACGTTGTTGTTGATCTCCTCGGCCACCGCGCTTTGCTCTTCGGCGGCGCTGGCGATCTGCATGTTCATGTCGTTGATCACGGTCACCGCATCGCCGATCTGGCGCAGCGCCGTCACGGCCTGACCAACCTGCTCGACACTGCCCTGGGCCTGACGATGGCTGTTGTTCATCGAACCCACTACATCCTGGGTACCGCTTTGCAGTTGTTCGATCACCAGGCGGGTTTCTTCCACTGACTCCTGGGTACGCCGCGCCAGGTTGCGCACCTCATCGGCGACCACGGCAAAACCGCGTCCGGCCTCACCGGCCCGGGCCGCTTCGATCGCGGCGTTGAGGGCCAGCAGGTTGGTCTGCTCGGCGATCGCCCGGATCACTTCCAGTACCGTGCCGATCTTCTCGCTGTTGGCTGCCAGGCCTTCGACCTGAACCATGGCCGCACTCATGTCGGCGGCGAGGTTGTCAATGCTGGCGGTGGTGCGGTCGATCACGGTCAAGCCCTGACGAGTCGCCTGATCGGCATCGCGGGCGGCGTGTGCCGCTTGCGCGGCGCTGCGGGCGACATCCTGGGCGGTGGCGCTCATTTCATGGGACGCCGTCGCCACCTGATCCACCTGACGGTACTGCTGTTCCATGCCGGCACTGGTCTGGGTGGCGATGGCGGACGACTGGTCTGCGGTGCTGCGGGCGTCCTGCACCGAGCGTTTCACTTCGGCGATGATCGGTTGCAGCTTGTCGAGGAAGCGGTTGAACCAGCCGGCCAGTTGGCCCAGCTCATCCTTCTTGTCGTAGGCCAGTCGACGGGTCAGGTCACCTTCGCCGCTGGCAATGTCTTCGAGCATGTGCGCCACGCCGAGGATCGGTTTGGTGACGCTACGGGCCATCAGCCACACCAGCACGAGGCCCAGCAGGGCGGCGAGTCCCCCCAGGCCGAGCTCGACCAGCGTACCGGCGGTGTTGCTGTCGTCCAGTTGCTTTTTCAGAATTTCGGCGGGGCCGACCAGGACTTTTTCCGGCACGTCGAGCAGCACGCCCCAGGATTTTCCGCCGGGAATCGGCTGGAACGGTGCCAGCACTTTCAGTTGCTGATTGCTGTGCAGTCTGCCGGTTTTGCTGCTGGCGGCAAGCATGCGCAGCAGTTCGGCACCACTGGCCTTGTCCACGGCATCCAGGCGCTGGCTGAGTTTGCTTGCGTCCGGGCTGTAGCCGGCAAGCAGGCCAGCCGGGCTGATGATGCTGACACTGGTCTGGCCGTCGTAGAGTTTCTTGCTTGCGCCCAGGCTGACCGCTTGCAGGCTGTTGAGGTTGATGTCCACCGACAGCGAGGCGATGACCTTGCCGTTGACCATCAGCGGGAAAACGATGCTGGTCATCAGCACGTTCTGGCCGTCGATCTCATAGAAGTAGGGTTCGATCACGCACGGCTTGAGCGTGGTGCGCGGGCAAGTGAACCAGGCGTTGGCCGCTTCGCCGCTGGGGCCGGTGCTGGTGTCGGCCATGTCCTTTTCCGGCAACGCCATGGACGTCACTTTGCCCGGCGTCGGCTGCGACCAGTAGAGGGCGAAACGGCCCTTGTCGTTGCTGCCCAGTTCGGCCTGGCCGGCGAACAGCTCATCCTTGCCGTCCAGCCCGTTGGGTTCGAACACCAGGGACAGGCCGAGCAGGTCCGGGTTGGCCTGCAGGGCCGACTTGACCTGGCGGGTCAGGTCTTCGCGCAGGTCGAAGGCATCGAGAAAGCGCTTCTCGGCCTGCTCACGCAGGAACAGCACCTGCCGGGAGAAACCGTGGCCGTACTGATAGGCGTCCATGAACTGCTGGCGAATCCCCAGTGCCTGGTTTTCGCCCTGAGACTCGATCCGGGCCTGGGCCGCTTCGGTCAGCATCTCCATGCTCGAGGCTTTCACCATCTCGGAGCTGTGCTCCATGCGGTACAGGGAAAGACCCACCAGCAGGGTCACGATGCCCGCCAGGCACAGCCCGGCCAGCAGGGTGATTTTCCATTGAATGGAAAGTTGTCTGAGCGACATGGAGACGTCCTTATTCGATAAATATCTGAGACTTTGCACTGTAGCGGCCGCAATCCGGCTTTCTTTATGCCGCCCCTTGAATATCGAGTCTCCTGTAGGAGCTGGCTTGCCAGCGAAGACGCCTGAAAGATCGATGCAAGGTTCACGGCCGCCTTCGCTGGCAAGCCAGCTCCTACAAGGGGTGCGTTGGCTTTGACACCGCACCCGCTCTGCGGCAAAGTGCGCGCCCTCTAATAAAACCCATTCCTTAATCCGCT
This sequence comes from Pseudomonas sp. GM55, assembly GCF_000282395.1. Lineage (NCBI taxonomy): Bacteria > Pseudomonadati > Pseudomonadota > Gammaproteobacteria > Pseudomonadales > Pseudomonadaceae > Pseudomonas > Pseudomonas sp. GM55. Next base: position 39,226 of record NZ_AKJJ01000107.1, read on the forward strand.
GGTGGCTCTTCGCAGACTGCCCGACGGAGTCTTTTCGTTTGTCTCGAGGTAAAGAAATGAATGCAGTCATTGCCGCGGTCGGCATCATGCTGGTACTCAGCCTGTCCCGCGTGCATGTGGTGATCGCCCTGATCGTCGGTGCGCTGGTCGGTGGTCTGACCGGTGGCCTGGGTATCGAAGCGACGCTCAAGGCTTTCAACAGTGGCCTCGGTGGCGGGGCGACGGTGGCGTTGTCCTACGCCTTGCTGGGCGCTTTCGCCGTGGCCATTGCCAAGTCCGGCATGGCCCATGCGCTGGCGGACAAGGCGTTGGCAATGGTCGATCGCCAGCATGCCAGCGGCGGAGGTCAGGTCAAATGGCTGCTGATAGGCCTGCTCTGGGTAGTGGCCATTGCCTCGCAGAACATCCTGCCGATCCATATCGCGTTCATTCCGTTGCTGGTGCCGCCGCTTCTGTATGTGCTGACCAGGCTGCAACTGGACCGTCGACTGATCGCCTGTGTCATGACCTTCGGTTTGATCACCCCCTACATGTTCCTGCCGGTGGGCTTCGGCAACATCTTCCTCAATGAGATCCTGCTGGCCAACGTCGCCCGCAGCGGTGTGGACATCAGCGGTATCAATGTGACCCACGCCATGGGCATTCCAGCCCTGGGCATGGTGGCGGGCCTGCTCATCGCGTTTGTCAGCTACCGCAAGAAGCGTGTCTACGACCTTGAGAAGATCGAACAAGTCGAGCAAGTGGCGGTGCAATACAACCCGCTGAGCCTGATGGTGGCCGGCGTGGCCGTCGCGGCGGCGTTCATCGTTCAGCTGTTACTGGATTCGATGATTATCGGTGCACTGGTCGGCTTCCTGATTTTCTCGGTGTCGGGCATCGTCAAATGGCGCGACACCGATGACCTGTTCACCGAAGGCATGAAAATGATGGCGATGATCGGTTTCATCATGATCGCCGCCTCGGGGTTTGCCGAAGTGATGAAGGCCACCGGTGAGGTGCAAACGCTGGTCGAGTCGTCGGCGACGTACATCGATCACAGCAAAGGCATCGGCGCCTTGCTGATGCTGCTGGTGGGGCTGCTGGTGACCATGGGCATCGGCTCGTCGTTCTCCACCGTGCCGATTCTGGCGGCGATTTTCGTGCCGCTGTGCGTGCAACTGGGCTTCAGCCCGTTGGCGATCGTGTGCATCGTAGGCACCGCCGGCGCCTTGGGCGACGCCGGTTCGCCGGCTTCGGACTCGACCCTCGGCCCGACCTCCGGCCTGAACATCGACGGCCAGCACCATCACATCTGGGACACTGTGGTCCCGACCTTCCTGCACTACAACCTGCCGCTGCTGGCGTTCGGCTGGGTGGCTGCGATGGTTCTTTGATTTCACTTGTAGGAGCCGGCTTGCCGGCGATGGCGATTCCAAGGGCGCCATCGCCGGCAAGCCGGCTCCTACAGTTTTGGTTTTTGGTGCCGTTAAAGCTTTTAACCACGCCAACAAAATCAAAAGAGTGAACGTCATGCGCATGAGCCTCAAGGCCAAAGTCCTGTCCCTTGCCGTCCTCCCGGTGTTGCTGTTTGCGCTGGTCATCAGCCTGACCACGCTGTTCATTCTTCAGGATCAGGCGCGCAAGGAAGTCGAGCAGACCCGCGAACGCCTGCTCAGCGATGCCAAGGCGACCTTGCAAAGCTACGTGGCCGTGGCCATGACCACGATCAAACCGCTTTACGACGCGGCCGCCCCTGGCGATCAGGCGGCGCGGGCCCAGGTGATCAAGCTGCTGTCGAGCATCACCTACGGCAAGGACGGCTACTTCTTCGGTTACGACTCCAACACCGTGCGCCTGTTCAAGGCCGGCAGCCCCGAAGGCGTGGGCCAGAGCTTCAAGGACAACCGCGATCCGAACGGTGTCTACGTCAACCGCGATCTGGTGAAAGTCGCCAGGGACGGTACTCACTACCTGCAATACAGCTCGCCATTACCCGGCAACACCCAGGTGCTGGTGCCCAAGCTCGGTTACACCGAATACCTGCCGAAGTGGGACATGGCGGTCGGTACCTCGGTCAACCTCGACGGCATTGAAGCGCAAGTGGCGGTGGTCGAAGCCAAGGTTCAGGAGCGCATGCAAGGCATGGTGCTGAGCATCGTTGGCGTGGCGGTCGTGGTGCTGCTGGTGATTGCCGCTGCCGGGATGTTGCTGGCCAACACCATTCTGCGTCCGCTGCATCTGATGAAAGCCAACCTCGACGACATTGCGGCAGGTGAGGGCGATCTGACCCGTCGCCTGACGCTCACCAGCCAGGATGAGCTCGGCGAGCTGGCCGGCTCGTTCAACCGCTTCGTCGACAAGATTCATGGGCTGGTGCGCCAGATCACCGAAATGACCTCGCAACTGACCGGGCTGGTGGGTCAGGTGTCCGACCAGGCTCATCGCTCGGACCAGGCCATGGAGCGCCAGCGCCATGAGACCGATCAGGTGGCCACCGCGATCAATGAAATGTCGGCGGCGGCCCAGGAAGTGGCCAAGAGCGCGCAGAACGCTGCGGTGGCAGCCCAGCAGACTGACGAAGAAGGGCAGGCGGCCAAGCGTGTGGTGGCCGGCAGCATCGAGAAGATCCATGCACTGGTGGACGACATCCGCAGCAGTGGTGTGTCCCTCGACAGCCTGCAAAAGGACGTGTCGTCGATTGTCAGCGTGCTCGGGGTGATCCGCTCGATTGCCGAGCAGACTAACCTGCTGGCGCTCAACGCGGCCATTGAAGCCGCCCGTGCGGGCGAGGCCGGGCGCGGTTTTGCGGTGGTGGCCGATGAAGTGCGGGCGCTGGCCAGTCGCACGCAAATCAGTACCCAGGAAATCCAGGGCATGATCGACCGCCTGCAGGCCGGCACCCGGTCGGCGGTGGAGGCCATGCGTCGCTCCAGCGAGGCTGGCGACGGCACCTCGGCCCAGGCCAACGAGGCGGGGGCTTCGCTGGACACCATGGCCCAGTTGATCGCGACCATCAATTCGATGAACGCGCAGATCGCCAGCGCCGCCGAAGAACAGACCGCCGTGGCCGAAGAGATCAATCGCAGCGTGCATCAGATTGCCGTGGCGGTGGATAACGTCGCCGACGAAACCCAACTCGGCGCGCAAACGTCCCGTAGCCTGGCCGACCTGGGGCAGCGCCTGGGCAGTCTGGTCGGGCAGTTCCGTATCTGATTGAAGCTTTTGTGGCGAGCGAGCTTGCTCGCCACAAAAGATCGCAGCCTGCGGCAGCTCCTACACTTACGGTGTGCATCTGAGCACTGGCGACCACACAAGAGGAGTCAGACCCATGATTGACCGTGAAAGTATCTGCGATTGTCCGAAATGTACCTGCAAACTCGGTGAACATCCGATTGCCCGTCACGGCAAGCATTACTGCTGTGAAGCCTGCGCCAAACACCATGAGCACGGCGAGGAGTGCGCTTCCCAAGGCTGCAAGTGCGCCCACTGAAAACCACGGTACAAGCAAAAGTGGAGCCTAATCCGGCTCCACTTCCAGCCTGAGGCTGTCATCCTCCAGGCGCTCGCTGTGGCGGACAGTGCCCTGCAAGCGCCGCCCTTCGACACGCAGCTCCAGGGTCCTGGCTTGCTCCAGATCTTCCGGCAGTGGCGCCGGGACGCGTATGGCGAAGCAAAAGGCGTCATTTTCGACCTGTTCCAGTCCAATCCGGCACTCGACGCTTTTGGTGATGCGGCCGAACGACGTATCCAGACCGTAGTCCAGCTGTGCAGGGCTGTAGATGGGTGTTGCGCTCATGTCCCTTCCCCCGAACCTGATGGTTGCCGGAGATCAGTTCGCCGGCCGCCACTTGACGTTTTCCACGCCGAATTTTTCAGCCATCGGCTTGCTGGTCTTTTGCACCTTCTCGCGTCCAAACCGGGGGATTCGCCCCACTCCCGCGTCACAGCTCGCCCAATGCCAGGCTTCTGCGTTATCCATTTTGTCCAGTCGGATGATGAATGATTTGGGAGCGCCATGGAGGGTGTACTCGATGACGAATAGTTTTGCACTGTTCATATAGCCCCGGTTCCTCCCTGTTGTACATAAAGGGATTGCGCGCCGTCAGGAAAATTCATTCGGATTGTCGGACGCCGGTGGTTGCTGGCGACACGTCCGACGCCTCGATACCATGGAGCTTTCCCGTACTCTGATGAACATAGACCATGGCCCTCGCCGCACCGCCTGACCTGAGTGACACCGATGTGCCCGTGCAACCGCTGGCTCGTACCTACCCGCGCGGGTTGTACATCGAGCCCCATGAGCACGTCTGGGGCCAGTTGCTGTATGCGATGAGCGGGGTGATGTGGGTCGAGACGCCGCACGAGGCGCTGGTAGTGCCGCCGCAGCGGGCGGTGTGGTTGCCGCCCGGCGTGCCCCACGGGATTCGCGTGGTGTCCGACCTGCAAATGCGCAATATCTACTTGCGCCCGTCCCTGGCGGCGACCCTGGATGACAGCGTGCAAGTCATCGAGGTTGGCGGCTTGCTGCGCGAGCTGATCGTCGGCCTGGTGGAGCAGGGCAACGACGGTCCGCCCGAGTATTACGACGCGCTGGTGGGCCTGGCGCTGCTGGAGCTCAAGCGCGCCAGGCGTTCGCTGCTGAAAATCCCGCTGCCGGACGATTCCGACCGCCGGCTGATGAACCTGTGTCAGGCGGTCATGTCGGCGCCTTCGCTGGCTATTCCGTTCGAACAGCACGCAGAAACCGCCGGTGCCAGCGTGCGGACCCTGGCGCGGCTGTTCAAGGACGGTTTGGGCATGGGCTTCGCCGAGTGGCGGCGTCAGGTGCAACTGGCGACGGCAGTGGCCGAATTGATCCAGGGCGTACCGGTCAGCGCGATTGCCCGGGAGCTGGGCTATTCGCCGAGCAGCTTCAGTGACATGTTCCGGCGTGAACTGGGTGTTGCCCCTTCACAGTTTCCGGTGGCGCAACGCCAGGACTGAATTCGCCGGGCCATGTTTTGGCCGAAATTCAGAAGCACTTGGCCGATGCTTGCCGGCGTGGCCCTCTAGACTCAGCGCATACCTCAATTGCCCCGGAGTCTGCCGTGAACTACCTCATGTCACTGGCCATCGGTCTGGGCGTCGGCCTGCTTTACGGCGCCCTGGATTTTCGTTCCCCCGCACCCCCGGCCATCGCGCTGGTTGGCCTGCTCGGCATGCTTGCCGGCGAAAAGCTCTGGCCCATGGGGCGCGAGCTGGTGGCTGGCTGGATCTCCTGAACCCTCTTTGACTCGATGGATACGCCCATGAAAGCTCTGCAATTCGATAAAACCGGTGATCTCTCGGCCCTGCGCTACGTCGAGGTGCCCACCCCCGTTCCCGGCGCCGATGAAGTACTGGTCGAGATCAAGGCCGCGGGTCTGAACCCCAGCGATGTGAAGAACGTGCTGGGACGTTTTCCCTACACCACCTTGCCGCGGATTCCCGGTCGTGATTTTGCCGGTGTGGTCGTGGCCGGCCCACAGGCGCTGATCGGTCAGGAAGTCTGGGGCACGGGCCGGGAACTGGGTTTTTTCGCCGACGGTTCCCACGCGCAGTTCGTCAAGCTGCCGGCCAATGGCGTGGCGCTCAAACCCACGCACCTGAGCTTCGCCCAGGCCGCCAGCCTCGGTGTGCCGTACACCACCGCTTGGGATGCGCTGGAACGCAGCCTGGTGACCGCCGAAACCCGATTGCTGGTCATCGGTGGCGGGGCGGTCGGCAGTGCCGCGCTGGCCTTGGCCAAGGTGCGCGGTGCCCGGGTGCTGGCGGCCGCGCGGCGTCCCGAGCAGGTCAAGGACTTGCAGGACCAGGGCTACCAGACCCTGCAACTGGATAAACCCGAAGACCTCGGGGCCCAGGTCAGCGCGGTCTATGCCGGCGGCGCCGACGTGATTTTCGACACCACCGGGTTCTGGCTGCCGGCCTCGGTGCCGGCCTTGGCCGCGTTCGGCCGCATCGCGATCATCGCGGCACCTGTGGACGGTCACGTACAGTTGCCGGCCCTGGCGTTGTATCGCAAGGGCGGCTCAGTGGTGGGGATCAACTCGTTGCTGTATGGAGTACAGGCGTGTGCGGCGATGCTCGAGCAGTTTGGCCGTTTCTTCGATCAGGACCTGTTGCCATTGCCGCAGGGCTTGTTCGAGTCGCCATTGGCCGAGGGCCTGGAGCGTTATGCCGAAGTGAATCAGGGCAGCGGTGAAAAGGTGATTCTGTTGCCATGACCCGCCCTCTGTAGGAGCGGGCTTGCCCGCGAAAGCGGTCTGTCAGTTACGTTGATGTTGGATGTACCGCCGTCTTCGCGGGCAAGCCCGCTCCTACTAGGTCCGTGCCTGCCCCGCTCTGCTAGAATCGGCCTCATTGACCCAATGAGGTACCCCCATGAGCGAGCCGATTCGCCTGACCCAATACAGCCACGGCGCTGGATGCGGTTGCAAGATTTCCCCCCAAGTGCTGGAAGTGATCCTGGCCGGCAGCGGGGCGCAGAACCTCGACCCGAAACTCTGGGTCGGTAACGCCTCACGCGACGACGCGGCGGTGTATGCCATCGACGAAGAGCGCGGAGTGGTCTCGACCACGGACTTTTTCATGCCGATCGTCGACGATCCCTTCGATTTCGGTCGAATTGCCGCCACCAATGCCATCAGTGACATCTATGCGATGGGCGGCGATCCGTTGATGGCGATTGCGATTCTGGGCTGGCCGGTGAACGTGCTGGCCCCGGAAATTGCCCGGGAAGTGATACGCGGCGGCCGTTCGGTGTGCGATGAGGCGGGCATCCCGCTGGCAGGTGGGCACTCCATCGACGCACCAGAACCGATCTTTGGCCTGGCCGTCACCGGTCTGGTGGAAAAGCGCCACATGAAGCGCAACGACACTGCCACGGCCGGTTGCCTGCTCTATCTCACCAAGCCCTTGGGCATCGGCATCCTTACGACGGCGGAGAAAAAGGGCAAGTTGCGCCATGCCGACATCGGCCTGGCCCGGGACTGGATGTGCACCCTGAACAAACCCGGCAGCCGTTTCGGCAAGCTCGACGGCGTAACCGCGATGACCGATGTCACCGGTTTCGGCCTGCTCGGGCACCTGGTGGAAATGGCCGATGGCAGCCAGCTCACGGCGCGTATCGAATATGACCGCGTACCGCGCTTGCCGGGTGTCGAGTATTACCTCGAACAGGGCTGCGTACCGGGCGGTACGCTGCGCAATTTCGACAGCTACGCCAGCAAGCTCGGGCGGCTTCAGGAACTGCACAAACGCGTGCTTTGCGATCCGCAGACCAGCGGCGGCCTGCTGATTGCCGTAACGCCGCAAGGCAACGAGCAGTTTCTCTCGGTGGCCGCCGAACTGGGCCTGAGCCTGGAACCGATCGGTGAACTGGTCGAGCGACAGAGCAACGCGGTCGAGGTGATTTGATGTCTGTGGACTGCACCGATTACCGCGACATTTTCCTCAACGACCGGCCCATGATGGACACCCGCGCGCCTGTCGAATTCAACAAGGGCGCGTTTCCCGGTGTGGTCAACCTGCCGTTGATGAATGACCTTGAACGCCAACGGGTCGGCACGTGCTACAAGCAGCATGGCCAGCAGGCGGCCATCGTTCTGGGGCATCAACTGGTGTCGGGCGTGGTCAAGGCCGAACGCATCCAGGCCTGGGCCGATTTTGCCCGGGCGCATCCGCATGGCCTGCTGTATTGCTTTCGCGGCGGCCTGCGCTCGCAGATAGTCCAGCAATGGCTCAAGGACGAGGCGGGCATCGATTACCCACGGGTGGGCGGCGGCTACAAGGCCATGCGTACCTTTTTGCTGGACACCCTCGATCAAGCCTTGACCCAGTGCGATTTCGTCCTGTTGGGCGGCATGACCGGCACTGGCAAGACCGAAGTGCTCAAGCAATTGGGCAACAGCGTGGACCTTGAAGGTCATGCCAACCATCGCGGCTCCAGTTTCGGCAAGCGAGCCACGGGCCAGCCATCGAATATCGACTTCGAAAACCGTTTAGCCGTGGATGTGCTGAAAAAACGCGCCAGGGGCATCGAGCAGTTCGTATTGGAAGACGAAAGCCGCGCGGTGGGCAGTTGTGCGTTGCCATTGCCGCTGTACCAGGGCATGCAGCAGTTTCCGATGGTGTGGCTGGAAGACAGCCTGGAAGGTCGGGTCGAGCGGATCCTGCGCGATTACGTGGTGGATTTATGCGCAGAATTCATCGACGTGCATGGCGAGGAGGGCTTTGCGCTGTTTTCCGAACGGTTGCTGGCGAGCCTGAACAATGTGCAGAAACGCCTGGGTGGCGAACGTCATCGGCGCATGCTGGTTTTGATGGAAGAGGCGTTGGCGGAGCAGGCCCGCAGTGGCGCGGTGGATCTGCACCGCGGCTGGATCGAAGGGTTGCTGCGCGAGTATTACGATCCGATGTACGCGTTTCAGCGGGAGAAGAAAGACGCACGGATCGAGTTTGCCGGGGAGCGGGGGGCGGTTCTCGAGTATCTGCGCGAGCGGGGCAGCCAGAAAGGTTGAGGGTGTTTTTACTGGCCCTTTCGCGAGCAGGCTCGCTCCCACACTGGATCTGCGCCGCACACAAAACCTGTGCTCACCGAAGATTTACTGTGGGAGCGAGCCTGCTCGCGAAGGGGGCTGATCAAGCAATGCGCAACCTCAGGTCGGGCAAGTCTGCGAGCCATTGTTCAGGCCTTGCTTGTAGACATTACTCTGCAAACTGGCCTTGCCGTTGTGCCAGGTCAGGGTGAGCACATACAGCGAGTCATAATCGCTGGATTCCCAGTCTTGCATGAGGGTCATTTTCTTGCCGGTGGCCTCGCCGGCCACCGTGTTGATCAGCTCCGGCAGGTAGCCGTGTGACCAGGCGGTGTAGATGACCGAGTTGTGATACTTGTCGTGAAGCAGTTCTTCGGCCAGGTCACTGGTGTCATTGGCGGAAAAATTGATGTTCACCGGCAGGCCCAGCTTGATGGCGCTGGGGCTGATGGTCATCAGGGGACGGATGTAACTGTAGGAGTTGTCGAACTCGCCTTCCTCGACGTTACGGGTCGGGTTCGCCGCAAACACATAGTTGGCCTTGCCAAACTTTTCCGGCAGCAGTGTCGCCAGGTCGATGGCGCGGTTGAGTCCCTGGCAATTGAGCTGCCCCAGGCCGCCGGCGGGTTTTTCCCCGTGGCGCAGGAAGACCAGCGTCTGGGTGCCATCCATCGGTTGGGCGCGGCTCAGGCCGGGCTCCAGCGACAGAAACACCGCGCCGACCGCCAACAAAATGGGCAGCAGCAGGTAGGCGCGATGTTTGAAGCGTCTGGCAAATTTGAACAGGTTCATGAATAAAGGGATCTTCAGCGTAGTTCGGTTAAGGCTGACAAACCTTTACACCACGATTGTCCTGTGTCGAGTGTTTTCCATGTCATTGAAGGCGGTCCGTTTTCAAAGGGGTGGTGCTCAGAGTCCCCTGAACCCGTTTGGTTCGATTCCGGCCGAGAGCGCAGCAATGTACCGGTAACCTTTAACGGTTTGCAGTGAAGGTTATCGACAGGATGTTGCAGAGTTATGGATACGCTACACCTGATGGCGTTGAAACAGTCGTGATCTCTTTTGATCTCTTCTATCAGCGAGATTAATGGCTGCAAGGGGTCGTTGAGCCGCTATCTCCATTATGATCGTCACTCTCAATGTCTTCGTGGATCCAGCCCATGACCGATTTGTCCGCATTCCCCATCACCCGCAAATGGCCTGCCCAATACCCGGAGTGGATTCAGCTGTACTCCTTGCCGACCCCCAACGGCGTCAAGGTCTCGATCATGCTCGAAGAGATCGGCCTGCCGTATGAACCTCACCGGGTAGGCTTCGACACCAACGACCAGATGTCCCCGGAATTTCTTTCCCTCAATCCCAACAACAAGATCCCGGCGATCCTCGACCCTCACGGTCCGGACGACCGGCCTCTGGCGCTGTTCGAGTCGGGCGCGATCCTGATCTACCTGGCCGACAAGAGCGGACAACTGCTGGCCCAGGAATCGGCGGCGCGCTACGAGACGATTCAGTGGCTGATGTTCCAGATGGGCGGCATTGGTCCGATGTTCGGCCAACTCGGGTTTTTCAACAAGTTCGCCGGCAAGGACTACGAAGACAAGCGTCCCCGTGACCGATACGTCGAGGAAAGCAAACGCCTGCTCAGTGTGCTCAATGGTCGCCTTGAAGGGCGTGACTGGATCATGGGCGAGCGCTACACCATTGCCGACATCGCCACCTTCCCGTGGGTGCGCAATCTGATCGGCTTCTATGAAGCCGGCGATCTGGTGGGCATTCAGAACTTCCCTAACGTCACGCGGGTGCTGGAACGCTTCCTGGCGCGGCCGGCGGTAGTCCGCGGGTTGCAGATTCCAAACCCGGTCGCCGGTTGAAACCATCCCTGTAGGAGCTGGCTTGCCAGCGAAAGCGGTGGGTCAGCCATATAGATCTGCCTGACACGACGCCTTCGCTGGCAAGCCAGCTCCTACATCTCGTCCTCTGAAATTCAGGAATACCCATGTCCAGTCAGTTCCCCGAAGCACGCCCACGCCGTCTGCGCCGCAATGCGAGCCTGCGCAGCCTGTTCCAGGAGACCGAGTTCAGCCTGAACGATCTGGTGCTGCCGATTTTCGTCGAGGAAGAAATCGACGACTTCGTGCCGATCAAGAGCATGCCCGGCGTGATGCGTATTCCCGAGTCGAAGCTGGCCGGCGAGATCGAGCGCTACGCCCGTGCCGGAATCAAGTCGGTGATGACCTTCGGTGTGTCCCATCACCTGGACAGCAGCGGCAGCGACACCTGGCGCGATGACGGCCTGGTCTCGCGCATGTCGCGCATTGCCAAGGACGCTGTACCGGAAATGATCGTGATGTCCGACACTTGCTTTTGCGAGTACACCGACCACGGCCATTGTGGCGTGTTGCACAACCATGAAGTCGACAACGACCAGACCCTGATCAACCTCGGCAGGCAAGCGGTGGCGGCGGCCCGTGCCGGTGCCGATGTGATCGCCCCCTCGGCGGCGATGGACGGGCAGGTCCAGGCGATTCGCCGGGCCCTCGATGATGCCGGTTTTACCCAGACAGCGATCATGGCCTATTCGACCAAATTCGCCTCGGCTCTCTATGGTCCGTTCCGCGAGGCGGGCGGCAGTGCGCTCAAGGGCGACCGCAAAAGCTACCAGATGAACCCGATGAACCGCCGCGAAGCGGTGCGCGAATCGTTGCTCGACGAACAGGAAGGCGCCGATGCATTGATGGTCAAGCCGGCCGGTGCGTACCTGGACATCATCCGCGACATTCGCGAAGCCTCGCGCCTGCCGCTGTCGGCGTATCAGGTGAGCGGTGAGTACGCGATGATCAAGTTTGCCGCCCAGGCCGGGGCCATCGATGAAGACCGCGTGGTCCGCGAGAGCCTGGGGGCGATCAAGCGTGCCGGGGCAGACCTGATCTTTACTTACTTTGCGATGGATCTGGCGCTGGCGGGGATCTAAGGAACACCACATTCCCCTGTAGGAGCCGGCTTGCCGGCGAAGGCGTCTGCATGGGTTATGGCATGCCTCATGACCGCCTTCGCTGGCAAGCCAGCTCCTACAGGGGGCTTGTGTTGAATCAGGGCGCTCCGAAAAACGGCCGGATGCCGTGATCATGCAAGTACCGTTCGATCACTTTCGGGTCCGAGCAGGTCTCGGCAATCGCCACATAGGTATCGGGCCGTAACAGGTAAAACCCGTTGCGCCCCAGTCCAGCCGCTTCGAACGCCGGTCGCCAGTCGAACACATGCAGCGGCAGATGGTGCTCGTGACACCAGGCAATCATCTCGTCGCTGGTGTCGCCATAGACATGCACTTGCCAGGTCAGGTACTTGAGCGACTCGAAATTATCCCCTTCACCGTCATGGGCCCAGGGCAGGCGATCACCGCCATGCACCTGCCCGGCAATGCCTGCACTCAATGGCATGCCCCGATAATTCAGGGTGATCTGTGACACCGTGCGAAACAGGAACTCGCGGGAGGTTTCGAACGAGGCTATTTTCGGTATCAAGAGCGGTGCCAGGCGTGTCCGCAGCAAATCGGCCATCCGCCCCTCGGCGGTGATGAAGTTGAATACCCGGTCAGTGGTGGCCACCAGTCTGCGGGCGAAGGCGATGCGTTCGATTTCATAGGTGTCGAGCAATCTGGCCTCGGCAGCACCGCTCAACACGGCCGCCAGTTTCCAGGCCAGGTTGATGGCATCGCCAATCCCGGTGTTCATGCCCTGACCGCCTGCCGGACTGTGCACATGGGCGGCATCACCCAGCAAAAACGCCCGGTCTTTGCGGAAGTGATCCGCCACCCGATGATGCACGCGATAGGTCGAAAACCAGTTCAGTTGCTCGATCTTCACCTTCATGTGCTCGATGGCCCGGCTGCTGACGTCCTCGAAGCACAGGGTCTCGGCGTGTTCGGCGCGCTCGTCGCGCACCGTGCCGATCAGACGGGCACGACCACTGTCTCCCAGTGGGAACACGGCGAGGAAGTCCGCCTCGTCGAGGTCCACATGCAGTTCGCCGTTGAATGTCGGGCCGCTGGCCTGCACGTCGGCGACGTAGAAAATCTGCTGGTAGGTGCCACCGGGAAATCCGGTATCCAGGGTCTTGCGCACAATCGACCGCGCACCGTCGCACCCGGCCAGGTAACAGGCCTGGCAGATTTCCTGTTGACCATCGGGCAGGTGCAGCGTGGCCGTGATGCCGTCTGCGGTTTGCTCGAAGCCTGCCAGTTCAGTGTTGCGTTCCACCGTAATGCCGAAGGCTTCCAGGCGCTCGATCAGCAGCCGTTCGTGTTCGTCCTGCGGGAAAATCTCGAGAAACGAATAGGGGGTCAGGCCCTCACCGATCTGAGACAGGGGCAGGCGCGCCACGGGCTCACCCTTGACCCAGAAGTTGCCGGCCACCACCCGATGGCCGTTTTGCACCACGGCATCGTCCAGTCCGAGCTGGCGATACAACTCCAGCGTCCGTGCCTGGACGGCCAGCGCCCGGGACGTGGTGCCGGGGGCGGAGGTTTTGTCGACAATCCGCACGCGCACGCCCAGTTTGCTCAGCCACAACGCCAGGACCAGTCCGGTCGGGCCGGCGCCGATGATCAACACGTCGCTGCGGTGCATGAGCCTGTCCTCCTCGCTACGTGGATAAAGTATGGTCCAGTCGGGGAGGGCAGCCACCATCGGACTACCGCGGCCGTAGCCGCTGGCATGCCATTGGTCGTATGGTTGGCCCCGACCAACGGATCAGATGGAACGACATGCAAGCCAATCGATTGATTTCAAGCATCGCCGCCTTGCTGGTACTGGCCGGTTGCGGTAGCCAGCGAACCCAGGAGCCGGCGGCGCGCAGTCCGGCCGAAGTGAAGGCCGAGATTGTGCGTTTGCTGCCGGCTAAAGCGGCCGATCCTCAGGGTTGGGCCACGGATATCCAGGTGGCGTTTACCGCGCAAGACATCTCGCCGACCACGCAAAACCTGTGCTCGGTGCTGGCCGTGACTGAGCAGGAGTCGACTTTTCAGGTCGATCCGAGCGTACCGGGGCTGGGCAAGATCGCCCGCGACGAGATCGACCGTCGCGCGGCCAAGGCGCACATTCCAGGCCTGCTGGTGAGCGGAGCGTTAAAGCTCGATTCGCCCAATGGCAAAAGCTACAGCGAGCGCCTGAATGCCGCGCGTAGCGAAAAGGAGCTGAGCGCTATTTTCGACGATTTCATCGGCATGGTACCGATGGGCAAAAAACTGTTCGGTGGCTTCAACCCGGTGCATACCGGCGGGCCGATGCAGGTCGCGATTGATTTTGCCGAGCAGCAGGCCAAGGGCTATCCATACCCGGTGAAGGGCTCGATTCGCCATGAAGTGTTTACTCGGCGCGGCGGCATGTATTTCGGCATCGCGCATCTGCTTGGCTATCCGGCGAGCTATCCACAGCCGCTGTACCGCTTTGCGGACTTCAACGCGGGTTGGTACGCCAGCCGCAATGCCGCGTTTCAGAATGCGGTCAGCCGAGCATCCGGTATCCCGTTGGCGCTGGATGGCGATCTGGTGAACTACGGTTCGATCATGCCCGGCACCACGGAGCTGGCCGTGCGTACCCTTGGCAAGCAACTGGACATGCGCAATCCGACGATCCGGGAGCAACTGGAGGAGGGGAAAACCCTGGCGTTCGAAGACAGCAAACTCTATCGGCGGGTCTTCGAGTTGGCCGAACGGGCCGAGGGTCGGCCGTTACCCCGTGAAGTATTGCCGGGGATCGTGCTGCAAAGCCCGAAAATCACCCGCAAACTCACCACCGCGTGGTTCGCCAAGCGGGTCGATGAGCGTTACCAGCGCTGCATGACGCGGGCGGGGAAGTAATCGTGGCGTGAAAAAGCGTAAAAAACCCGGCGGGTGAGGCCGGGTTTTCGTTGAGTCCTGCGGTAAAGCACTGCATTCAGACAGCGCGGCTTTCGATCAGGCGATCCGAGCCGCCTTCGGCGACGCGGTTCTGCAGCAGCTTGTCCGAACCGCCTTCAGCAACACGGTTCTGCAGGAGCTTGTCCGAACCGCCTTCAGCAACACGGTTCTGCAGGAGCTTGTCGGAACCACCTTCAGCAACACGGTTCTGCAGCAGCTTATCGGAGCCACCTTCGGCCACGCGGTTTTGCAGCAGTTTGTCGGAGCCGCCCTCGGCAACGCGGTTTTGCAGCAGTTTGTCGGAGCCACCTTCGGCCACACGTTTTTCCAGCAGGCGATCCGAACCACCTTCGGCCACACGATTCTCGATCAGGCGATCGGAACCACCCTCGGCCACACGGCTTTCAATCAGACGATCCGAGCCGCCTTCAGCGACCACAGGTTGCGCGGAAGTAGCGGCGAAAGCGTTAACTGCGAAAACCGAGAAAGCAATGCTGAGGAGGGTCTGGCGTTTCATGATGGTGTGCTCCGGGGTGCTGATGGGTGGGTATGGAGCAGATGTTACGCCGTGGATTTTTTAAGAGAACTTCATTGAGGTGATGGTGAACATCGACGGCAATGATAGGTGCGACGCCATACCTGTTGTGAGCGTGATGGTGCGATCGTCGGACGGTCGCTGTGTGGCGGGTGGCGGCTTCTACACTGGATAGCTGGCGTGTTCGTCTGCCGGGACGGTTGATGAGGCGCCGCAGAGATCGCGGTGTACAAGGAGACGTTCATGTACCAGCTCTACGGTTATCGGAACTCCGGGGCGGCGGCCATCGAGGCTGCCCTTGAACTCTGTGATATTGCTTATCGCTTCATCGATGTCGAGACGTCTGCAGAGGCGGCCCAGGCGCTGGAGAAACTCAATCCGCTCAAACAGATTCCGACCTTGCAGCTACCCGATGGCGGCGTGCTGACCGAGAGTGCGGCGATCCTGATCCACCTCGGGCTGTCCTTCCCCGCATCGGGATTGTTGCCGCAAGATCCGGCCGAGCGGGACCAGGCCATTCGTGGCCTGGCCTACATCGTCAGCAATTGCTATGCGGCCATCGGCATCATTGACTACCCCGAACGCTGGCTGGCCGAGGCGGATGAGTCGTCCAGGCAGAACCTCATGACGGGAGCCCGCCGGCGACTGCACTGGAGTTGGGAGGTGTTTGCCGATCAGTTCTCGGGCGAGCTGTATCTGGGCAACGAGAAGCCAGGGGCCCTGGATGTGCTGGCGGCGGTGATCTCGCGATGGGCGGGCAGTCGGGAGCATTTGCGCAATGCCCGGCCGGGTTTTTTCGCCTGGCTGGATCGCATCGACCGCCACCCGGCACTGGCACCGGTGTTCGCCCGGCATTGGCCGGCCTGAACACAGGTGGAATGCAAAGTGTCCGGACTTATTCCCCGCGAATATACTGTTCCAGCTGGCGAATCAGTTCAGCCTGTTCGGCGATGGCTTCCTTGACCAGGTCGCCGATCGACAGCAGGCCGATCAATTTGCCATTTTCCACCACCGGCAAGTGACGAAGGCGCTTATCGGACATGATGCCCAGGCAGGTATCCACGGTTTGATGGGTGTCGACGGTAATCACCGGCGACACCATGATGTCGCGCACCGGCGTGCCCACCGAAGAGCGGCCGTGCAGCACCAGTTTGCGCGCATAGTCCCGTTCGCTGATGATGCCCAGCACTTCATCATTGTCCACCACCAGCAAGGCGCCGACGTTTTTCTCGGCCATCTTCATCAGCGCCTCAAGCACCATGTGATCGGGTTTGATCTGATGCACTTCCTGATTCTTCTGATCTTTGAGCTTGAGCAGTTGGGCGACGGTTTTCATGGTGGTTACTCGGGTGTTGTCGTTGTCCTTGAAGAATCGTAGACACAAGCGTTCAGGGCAAGGGCGAAAGCGGCAGATAACACGCAAAAAACGTCATTTGGCGGTTTTTCTTCGGCAAACACTCATTTCAGGCCAATAGATTACCTGTGGGAGCGGGTTTGTCCCGGGCGGCGTTCCGACGATGGCGGCCAGATATTCAACATGGATGTCGGCAGTAATGGCCTCTTCGCGGGCAAGCCCGCTCCCACAGGATTGATGTTGACCGCTGATACCGGCGGTAAACGCGCTATCCCGACGGATGACGGGTAGAATCCCCCTCTGAATCAACGTTGAGGTTGCAGTGGTGGATCTACAGCAGGGCTTCGTCCTGACCCGGCATTGGCGCGATACCCCGGCCGGTACGGAAGTCGAGTTCTGGCTGGCGACCGACAGCGGTCCCCGGCGCATCCGCCTGCCGCATCAACCGTCAGTGGCGTTCATCCCTGCCGAGCAGCGTCAGCCGGCCGAAAGCCTTTTGCATGACGAGAAGAACGTCGAGCTCAGGCCCCTGGCCCTGCAGGATTTCGAACATCGCCCGGTCCTCGGACTTTACTGCCAGCAACATGGCCAGTTGATCCGCCTGGAAACCGCGCTGCGCCGGGCCGGTGTCGAGGTGTTCGAAGCCGACGTGCGGCCGCCGGAACGCTACATGATGGAACGCTTCATCACTGCGCCGGTGCGCTTCAGTGGCACACCGAATGCCGAGGGGTTGCTGCTCGACGCACAGATGAAACCTGATCCCGGCTACCGGCCGAGCCTCAAACTGGTGTCACTGGACATCGAGACCACGGCCCAGGGCGAGTTGTATTCCATCGCCCTGGAAGGCTGCGGCGAACGTCAGGTGTACATGCTCGGTCCGCCCAATGGCGACGATAGCCAGGTGGATTTCCTGCTCGAATACTGCGATTCGCGGACCCTGTTGCTGAAAAAGCTCAACGAATGGTTTGCCCGGTTCGACCCCGATGCGATCATCGGCTGGAACGTCGTGCAATTCGACTTGCGGGTGCTTCACGAACACGCCCGGCGCCTGGCGGTGCCGTTGAAACTGGGGCGTGGCGGCGAGGAAATGCAGTGGCGCGAACACGGCAGCGGCAACCACTACTTCGCTTCTGCGGCTGGCCGCCTGATCATCGACGGTATCGAGGCCCTGCGTTCGGCGACCTGGAGTTTCCCCTCGTTCAGCCTGGAAAACGTCGCGCAAACCTTGCTCGGCGAGGGCAAGTCCATCGACAACCCGTACCAGCGCATGGACGAAATCAATCGCATGTTCGCCGAGGACAAACCGTCTCTGGCCAAATACAACCTCAAGGACTGCGAGCTGGTCACACGGATTTTCGCCAAAACCGAGTTGCTCACCTTCCTGCTGGAGCGGGCCAGCGTCACCGGTTTGCCGGCCGATCGCATGGGCGGTTCGGTGGCGGCGTTCACGCACCTGTATATGCCGCTGATGCACCGTCAGGGGTTCGTTGCACCGAACCTCGGCGGCAAGCCCCCCGAAGCCAGCCCGGGCGGTTTTGTCATGGATTCGCAACCGGGGCTGTATGAATCGGTGCTGGTGCTCGACTACAAAAGCCTCTATCCGTCGATCATCCGGACCTTCCTGATTGACCCCGTAGGGCTGATTGAAGGGCTCAAGCATCCGGACGACAGCGAGTCGGTGCCGGGGTTTCGCGGTGCGCGCTTTTCTCGCACCCGGCATTGCCTGCCATCCATCGTCGCCCGGGTGGCCGAAGGCCGGGAAGCCGCCAAGCGTGAGCAAAACGCTCCGCTGTCCCAGGCGCTGAAAATCATCATGAACGCCTTCTACGGTGTGCTCGGCTCCAGCGGTTGTCGCTTCTTCGACACGCGCCTGGCGTCGTCCATCACCTTGCGCGGGCACGAGATCATGCTGCGCACCCGCCAGTTGATCGAGGCCCAGGGGCATGCAGTGATTTACGGCGACACCGATTCGACGTTCGTCTGGCTGCGTCGCGCCCATGGCCAGCAGGAGGCCGCGCAGATCGGCCAGGCGCTGGTGGCGCACGTCAATCAGTGGTGGCGCGAGCATGTGCAGCAGGAGTACGGCTTGCAAAGCGTTCTTGAACTGCAGTTCGAAACCCACTACAAGCGCTTCCTGATGCCGACCATCCGCGGCGCCGAAGAAGGCAGTAAAAAGCGCTACGCCGGACTGGTCACCCGTGCCGATGGCAGCGACGAAATGGTCTACAAAGGCCTGGAAACCGTGCGCACCGACTGGTCGTTGCTGGCCCGGCAATTCCAGCAAGAGCTCTATTCGCTGATCTTCCTGCGCAAGCCCTATCAGGATTATGTGCGTGACTACGTGCGCAAGACCCTGGCCGGCGAATTCGATGACCGGCTGATCTACCGCAAACGCCTGCGCCGCAGCCTCGACGACTATCAGCGTAACGTACCGCCCCATGTACGCGCGGCGCGCCTGGCCGACGAGTACAACGACCGGCAGGGTCGCCCGCGGCAATACCAGAACGGCGGCTGGATCAGCTATATGATCACCGTCGCCGGCCCTGAACCGCTGGAAGTGCGTAGCGCGCCCATCGATTACGACCACTACATCACCCGGCAACTGCAACCGGTGGCGGACGCGATACTGCCGTTTGTCGACGACGACTTCTCAACCCTGATTGGGGGGCAACTGGGCCTGTTTTGAGTCCAGCAGCGACAAGGTCCAGTCATCCAGGATGCCGTGGAAGTACTGGTTCAAGGCTTGCTGGAAAAGGCTGTCGTCGGCGGCGACCTGGGCAAACAGGGTCATCGAGGAATGAAACTTCAGGTCGTCGGGATGACCGAAAATCCCGGCCACCGAACGCTCCCGGATGTTCAGCACTTCCTGGGTGCAGGTGCGTAGCCGGGCGCCCAGCAACGGATGCTCAAGGTAGGCCAGGGCTTCCTCCCGCGAGTGGATGGCATAGCGACGCGACATCTCGCTGTCGCCGAGCCCGGCAAACTGCGGAAAGATGAACCACATCCAGTGACTGCGCTTGTGCCCGTTGTTCAGCTCGGTTTGAACCCGGTCGAATACCGGGTCCTGAGCCTGGAGAAAGCGTTGCAGATTGAACGGGTCCAGGTGGTCGGTGCTTCTCATGGCGAAGCTCTCTGACTGACTGCGGTGGTTCAGACCATGGCCAGCCGCTGTTTGCGTTGTGGCGCGTGAAACGCTTGGTCCAGCGCCTCCAGATCCCCGGCTTCAAGCTGCAATCGGGCGGCTTGGGCGTTGAGCTGCACATGCTCGGGGCGGATCGCTTTGGGGATGGCGATCACGTCGTCCTGACGCAGAATCCATGCCAGCGCCACTTGTGCTGGCGTCACGTCGTGTCGGGCGGCCACCTGTTCGAGGGTGGCGTTGGCGAGCATTTCTCCACCCTGGCCGATCGGGCAGTAAGCCATGACTGGCATCCGCCGCTGTTGACTCCAGGGTAACAAGTCAAATTCTATGCCACGCTGTTCCAGATTGTAGAGCACCTGATTGGTGGCACAGGCCGGGGCGTTCAGTTCCCGCATGTCATCGAGGTCGAAATTGGATACGCCCCAACGACCGATCTTGCCGGCTTCGCGCAGGCGCTCAAAGGCGTCGACAGTTTCTTCCAGAGGATACTGGCCGCGCCAATGCAGCAAATACAGGTCGATATACTCGGTGCCAAGCCTGCGCAGGCTTCGCTCGCACGCCTGGGGAATGCCCTGGCGGCTGGCGTTGTGCGGGTACACCTTGCTGACCACAAAGACGCTGTCGCGCCGGCCGGCGATGGCATCGCGGACCACTTCCTCGGCGCCGCCTTCAGCGTACATTTCAGCGGTGTCGATCAGGGTCATGCCCAGTTCGATGCCCAGGCGCAGCGCCGCGACTTCTTCCTTGTGTCGAGAGTGGTCTTCGCCCATCTGCCAGGTCCCCTGCCCGATAACCGGGACCCTGGCGCCAGCCAACTCAAGCGTGCGCATGCAAACCTCCTTCATGAATGTCGATGGTCAATCCAATGGGCAGCAGAATAGTCCATCGGTTCCCCCGCCGCGCTCGCGAAGTCGGAATGTCAGTCGACATTGATACCAACTGATACACGGCTATCGCGGGCAAGCTCGCTCCTGCAGGCATAAAGATAGATCGCATCGATATAACTGGTTATAAGAAATATCGCTATGCTGCGGGCCAGATTTCCCCTGCGATCTTTGTGGAAGTATTCATGGATTTAGTGAACATCGGGTTGGTCGTCGCCGGGCTGGTTGTCGGCTTCATCGTCGGCATGACGGGCGTGGGTGGCGGGTCGCTCATGACGCCGATCCTGCTATGGTTCGGCATCAACCCGGCGACCGCGGTCGGTACCGATCTGCTGTACGCCGCCATCACCAAATCCAGCGGTGTACTGGTTCACCGAAAGAACAACAACATCGACTGGGCGATTACCGGCTGGCTGACCCTGGGCAGTGTGCCTGCGGTGGCGTTGACGCTGTGGTTTCTCAGCACCCTGCACAGCGCCCCCGAGGCGATGAACGCGATCATCAAG
Source organism: Pseudomonas sp. GM55 (assembly GCF_000282395.1). Taxonomy (NCBI): domain Bacteria; kingdom Pseudomonadati; phylum Pseudomonadota; class Gammaproteobacteria; order Pseudomonadales; family Pseudomonadaceae; genus Pseudomonas; species Pseudomonas sp. GM55. Next base: position 60,080 of record NZ_AKJJ01000107.1, read on the forward strand.
CAGGCCCTCGGTTTTGTGTTGTTCGCCACGGCACTGGCGATCCTGTTCAAGAAGCGCCTGCTCGACTTTGCCCACAAGCGTGCGGGTGGCCACTACAACCCCAGCGGATTGCGCCTGAATGCGATGACGGTCGTCACCGGGCTGGTCCTTGGCACCATGGTCGCGCTGACGTCCATCGGCGCCGGTGCACTGGGCACTGTGGCACTGTTCATTCTCTATCCGATGCTACCGACCCGCCGCCTGGTGGGGACTGAAATCGCTCACGCCGTGCCGCTGACCCTGGTCGCGGGCCTTGGCCATGCCAGCATGGGCAACATGGATTGGCACGTCCTGGGTTACTTGCTGGTGGGGTCGTTGCCGGGGATTTACCTGGGCAGCCACCTGACTGGGCGCATCTCCGACGAACTGCTGCGCCCTTGCCTGGCGACCATGCTGTTGTTGATCGGTTACAAACTGGCGTTCTGATCCGAGCCGCCACGCCAGCTTCATTCGCGGGTGAATATCTCCAGCAGATGCCCGTCCGGGTCATCGAAATACACCCGCCGCCCTCCCGCGTAATCATTGATCTCCCTCAGTTGCTGCTTGCACGGGTCGGCCCACCACGGCTGACCGTTGGCTTGCAGGCGTGCGAAGGCCGCATCGAAGTCCTCGTCGCCAATCAGGAATGCGTAGTGCTGAGACGCTATCGGCGGGTCGTTGTCGTAGAAATCCAGTGACACGCCGTTATCGAATTTGACGATCAGCATGGGCCCGAAGGGCTGCGGGGCGGGCAGGCCAAGGAGCCCGGTCAGGAAATTCGCCGAAACCTGCTTGTCCCGGCACCAGACGATGGTGTGGTTCAACTGGGCACTCATGGGCAAGTCCTCACGACGGATCAGGCGGGTTGTCATGAGTCTTCAGATTAGCTCAGCCTGTTGCGCTATGACCGCCCTGACCTAAGCTTGGGACAAGGCGAAAAACATTTGCGGTACGTCGATCGCCGCGATGCGCAATCATTAGAGCGTGGATATCAAAAAGGAGATGCGCATGCTCATCAGGTCACTGACCCTGGCTACTTTGCTGGCGATTGCCGGCCCCTTGTTCGCCACCGATGGCGACTCACCGCTGGACATGGAAAAGGGCAGGGCCCGGCCACTGATTGTCATTGCTCCGAGCACAGTCGATCCGACCTGGGTCAGCCTGAAAAAGTCGCTGGACGAGCCGGCCAATCGCAAGGGATTCACCGACCGCAACCTGGTGCTCTACACGGTGCTCAACCTGATGGGCCAGCGCGACGGCAAGGACCTCGGGCCACAAGACACGGCGGCGCTGATCCGCTCGCTCAAGCTGGGTGCCGGCGCCAGGACCAAAGTGATTCTGGTTGGCAAGGACGGCGAAAAGAAACTTGAACAATCGGACGCCATCAAGCTGGATGAAATCTTCAGCGCTGTCGATCAGCTGCCGGCGGCCGAGAAAGAATTCACGGCGACCGTGGCCGCTCCCGTCGCTGAAGCCGAGCCGGCGGTCAAAGGCACCAAGGCCGGGAAAAACAGTAAACCGGCGAAATCCGCCAAACCCGCCAAACCGCCTGAAATGCCGGATGATTGATCCGGCACTGAATGCTGGTGGTGAGCAGGCAGATCAGGAACTATTGGGGAAGGGCACTCAAAATCTGATGAGCAATCTTCACCCGCTCTGCATTGGGATAATTCTTGTTGGCCAGAATCACAATGCCGATGTCCTTCGATGGCACGAACGCCACGTAAGCCCCAAAGCCGCCGGTTGAACCTGTCTTGTTGATCAGTACGTTCTCCGGCTGCGTTTGCGGCGGGTTCAGCCACTGGACTGTATGCGCCTCCATGGCCATCGGCGTGGCGTTGCCGTCCAGCAAATGATCCAGTGTGATCGGGTAGCGATACATCTCCCAACCGAGGCCCTGGATCATGTTGCCTACGGTGTAGTAACCGCTGTGAGTCAAGGCGATGCCTTGCTGCAATGGCTTTTCCAGAGACGCCGGTTTCATGTTTGCGTCAACATAGGCCAGCAAGTCCGAGGCGCTGGTTTTCACCCCATACGCCTCGGAATCCAGCGCGCCGGGACTGACCCGTACCGGCTTGCCGTCCTTGTTGTAGCCCTGGGCGTACAGCGCCATCTGATCCTGCGGCACATGCACATAGGTGTGCTGCAAGCCGAGTTTCGGCAGCAGGGTTTTCTCCATCAGCTCATCAAACGGCTGGCCCATGCTGTGGGCGGCGAGGTAGCCGAACAGGCCGAGGCTGGGGTTCGAATATAATCGGTGGCTGCCTGGGGCGTAGAGCGGTTTCCATTGTTTGTAGTAGCCGAGCATCTTGTCGGCCGAATCATATTCAGCAGGAAATTGCAGCGGCAGGCCGCCAGCGCTGTAGGTGCCCAGTTGCAGCACGCTGATGTGGTCGAAAGCGCTGCCGTGCAGGGCCGGCAGGATCTGGCTGGCCTTGTCCGACAGCGACAGCTTGCCCGTGGCCTGGGCGTAGGCGGCAAGGGTGGCGGTGAAGGTTTTGCTGACGGAGCCGATTTCGAACAGGGTGTCTTGCGTGACGGGGTTGCCGGTTTCTTTCGAGGCGACGCCATAGTTGAAGTAATGCGCCTGGCCGTTGACGGTGACCGCCACGGCCATGCCCTGAATGCCCTCGGCTTGCATCACCGGTTGTACAGCCGCGTTCACCACCGTCTCGATTTGATCCTGTGCAGCGCACTGGCCCGAGGCGAGCAGCGCCATGCAAGCCGCGATCGTTTTCAGTGTGTCCATGTTGGTTTCATCCATCGTCGATTCAGTTGCGCGCCATTTTAGGGGGTTAAGCGCTATGCTCCGAGCGCTTTTTAAACCGGCCGCCAACAGGCGGCCACGCGCAACTGCCGTTTCAACGCACCAGGCACGGCCGCTTGTTGTCGAACTTCCAGCCGGGAATCAGGAACTGCATCGCCACGCTGTCATCCCGGGCGCCCAGGCCCATGCCTTTGTACAGTTCATGAGCTTTGGCGACCTGATCCATGTCCAGTTCGACCCCCAGCCCCGGTTTCTGCGGCACCTGCACACAGCCGTCGACGATTTGCAGCGGGGCCTTGGTCAGGCGCTGACCGTCCTGCCAGATCCAGTGGGTGTCGATGGCGGTGATCTCGCCCGGCGCGGCCGCCGCGACATGGGTGAACATCGCCAGGGAGATGTCGAAGTGGTTGTTGGAGTGCGAACCCCAGGTCAGACCCCATTCGTGGCACAGCTGCGCCACGCGCACTGAACCCTGCATGGTCCAGAAGTGCGGGTCGGCCAGGGGAATGTCGACCGACTGCAACTGGATCGCGTGGCCCATCTCCCGCCAGTCGGTGGCGATCATGTTGGTCGCGGTTTTCAGGCCGGTGGCTCGGCGGAACTCAGCCATGACTTCGCGTCCCGAGTAACCGTTTTCTGCCCCGCACGGGTCTTCGGCATAGGCCAGGACGCGATGCTGATCGCGGCACAGGCGGATGGCCTCTTTCAGTGACCAGGCACCATTTGGATCAAGGGTGATGCGCGCCTCGGGGAAACGTTCGGCGAGGGCCGTGACCGCTTCGATTTCGGCATCGCCGCTGAGCACGCCGCCCTTGAGTTTGAAATCCTTGAAGCCGTAACGGGCATGGGCTGCCTCCGCCAGTCGGACCACCGCCTCGGCGGTCATGGCTTTTTCGTGACGCACGCGGAACCAGTCGTTGTCGGCGTCTGGCTCGCTGCGGTAGGCGAGGTCCGTTTCGCTTCGATCACCGACATAAAACAGATAGCCAAGCATCTTCACTTCATCGCGCTGTTGACCTTCGCCGAGCAGGGCGGCCACCGGCACGTCCAGGTGCTGGCCGAGTAGATCGAGCAGTGCGGCTTCCAGGCCGGTGACCGCATGGATGGTGATGCGCAGGTCGAAGGTCTGTAGACCTCGGCCACCGGCATCGCGATCGGCGAAGGTCTGGCGTACCTGATTGAGAATCTTCTGCCAGGTGCCGATCGGGCTGCCGACCACCAGGCTGCGCGCGTCTTCGAGGGTCTGGCGAATGCGCTCGCCCCCCGGCACTTCGCCGACGCCCGTGTGGCCGGCATTGTCCTTGAGGATCACGATATTGCGGGTGAAAAACGGGCCGTGGGCGCCGCTCAGGTTGAGCAGCATGCCATCGTGGCCAGCGACCGGAACCACTTGCATGCTGGTGATGATCGGGGCTTTTGCGGTGTCTTGTGCGTTCATTTTGCAATCCTTGAAAAGCGCAATTCAGGCGTGATTGGGCATGGGTTTGCCCTGCGCCACGGCAGGTACGGATTTTGGTGTGTTGCGGGCGGCAAACACGATGATGGCGGCGATGATCGAGGTCGCGGCCAGGCCGTACAGCCCGCCCTGGATGGAGCCGGTGTGTTCTTCGAGCAGGCCGAAGGTGGTCGGTGCGACGAAGCCGCCGAGGTTGCCCACCGAGTTGATCAGCGCGATGACGCCAGCGGCGATGCGTGCATCCAGATAGGCCTGGGGAATCGGCCAGAAACACGATGACGCCGATTTGAAACCCAGTGCGGCAAAGCAGATTGCCACGAAAGCGAAGATCGGCCCTCCGGTGGTGGACATGAACATCCCGGCAGCGGCGATCAGCAGGGCCACGGCGACCCAGGCTTGCTGATGCTTCCATCTGGCTGACAGCGATGCGAAGGCGTACATGCCGACAATCGACAGCAACCACGGAATCGAGTTGAACAGCCCGACCTGGATGTCACTAAGGTCGCCCATCTTCTTGATGATGCTCGGCAGCCAGAAGGTTGCGGCGTAGATGGTCAGCTGGATAAAGAAGTAGATCAGGCAGAACAGGATGATCTGACGATCCTTGAGCAATTTGCTCAGTGACGGCTTGATCGGCGTAGCGGCTTCGCGGGCCAGCTGTTCGTCGTCGATGGCCTTGACCAACGCATCCTGCTCCTCACGGCTCAGCCATTTGGCGTCGTGGGGCCTGGAGTCCAGCCAGAACCAGACGAACACGCACAACCCTACCGAGAACATGCCCTCGATGAAATACATCCATTGCCAGCCGTGCAGGCCCAGCCCTTCGATTTGCAGGAGCAAACCGGACAACGGGCCGGAGATCAGCGAGGCGACCGCCGAGCCACTGAGGAAAATGGCAATCGCCTTGCCACGCTCCGCGCCGGGCAACCAGCGGGTGAAGTAGTAGATCACCCCGGGGAAGAACCCGGCTTCGGCCACGCCCAGCAGAAAACGCAGGATGTAGAAGTGGGTTTCGTTCTGGATGAAGGCCATGCCTGCGGCGACCAGGCCCCAGGTCAGCATGATGCGGGTCAGCCAGATACGCGCGCCGACTTTTTGCAGAAGGATGTTGGAGGGCACTTCGAACAGGGCATAACCGATGAAGAACAGACCGGCACCCAGGCCATAGGCGGCAGCGCCAATACCCAGGTCGTGTTCCATGTGGGCGCGGACGAAGCCGATGTTCACGCGGTCAATGTAATTGACGATGAACATGATGACGAACAGCGGCAAGACGTGACGTTTGACTTTGGCGATGGCGGACTTCAGCACTGAACTGGCGTCGTCGTGCATCCCGGAGATGGATGTATTCACTGCGTTTTCTCCCACTCGTTATTTTTATGCGGGGTAAGGCTGGGTGTTGCGTTGTTGCTAGACATCATACAACCAGATTTTTTCATCGCGCAACCACGTTTACCCAACAAAATAGCGAGTATTCAGAGGGTTTTTATTCAGATGGTGATGCCTTGTGGCCCAGTTAGTGACTGAATATGGGCTTGATGTTGAGTGTTGTCATACAAGTTTGGCGAGATTTTTCAGGATTCCCGTCAGGCGCGGTGCTACGATTCGATAGCCCTGATTTCCGGACACTCTCATGCAAGAAGACCTCGAAGTACCCGCCCGCAAACGCAGCCATAACCTGGCCCATGACCTGGTGGAGAAACTGACCCAGCGCATCCTGCTCGGCCAGATGTTGCCCGGCGACAAGTTGCCATCGGAGAACACCATCGTTCAGGAGCACGGGGTCAGTCGTACGGTGGTGCGTGAGGCGATCTCCAAGTTGCAGGCCTCGGGGCTGGTGGAAACCCGGCACGGCATTGGCACCTTTGTGATCGAGCGCGCACCGGAGCAGGGGCTGCGGCTGAATGTCGATACGGCGTTGGGGGTGCGCAGCATTCTGGAGTTGCGCATGGGCCTGGAAACCCAGGCGGCCGCGCTGGCGGCAACTCGCCGTACCGATCTGCAACTGGTGCAGATGCGTGAGGCTCTGGATGACTATCAAAGCCTGCTGGCCAACAACGACAGCTGTGTCGAAGCGGACCGGCGTTTTCATCTGCTGATCGCCGAAGCCACCGGTAATCTGTGTTTCACCGAAATCATGCAGCACCTGGGCAGTGCCATGATCCCGCGCACCCGGGTCAATGCCGCCGAGCGTGGTGCAGTGGACTTGAGCAAGCTCGGCGAGTTGGCCAACCTCGAGCACGAGGCGATCCTCAATGCCATCAAGCGCCAGGACCCGGACGCGGCGCGGGCGGCCATGTGGCTGCACCTGACCAACAGTCGCGACCGGTTTTCGCCCAGTTGATGGTCAGTGATACCGAGTCATCGTTCTTCGCGGGCAAGCCCGCTCCCACAGGGTTTTATGTTTGCCGCAGTTCTTGAGCACACCTCAGAACCTGTGGGAGCGGGCTTGCCCGCGATGGCGTCCGACCAGAAGGCGCAAAGCACGGATCAGACCCGAGCAACCTGAGCAATGACCACCCGCCGCTCCAGATTCAACGCCAGCACACTCGCCAACACCACCAACCCGCCAACCACGATCATCAGCGTCGGCCGTTCGCCGAGCGCATAAGACGCAATCACCATCGCCGTCGGCGGCGTCAGATACAGGGTCATCGTCGCCCGACTCAAATCGACATGCGCCAGTACATAGGCCCAGGCCAGGTACGCCAGGGCACTCGGGAAAATCCCCAGGGTGAACACTGCGAACTGCACGTGCAGCGGCGCCTGGGCGACCTGATCCATAAGACCGGGCAGATAAATCAACAACAGCACCGTCCCGGACCACACCGTGTAGCACACCAGCGTCAGCCCGTCGTAACGCCCGGTGTGATGTTTTTGCAGGGCGAAGTAGAGGCTCCAGGACACCGCCGCCAGCAGGATCAGCAAGCCGTGGGCATCGAGGCTGCCCAGGCCATGATCGCCCGCCACCACAATCATCACGCCAAACAACCCGAGCAGCACACAACCCCAGCGCCACAGGCTCACCTGGTCCTTGAACACGAAGCGCGCGATCAGTGTGCTGAACAGCGGCGTGGTCTGGGCCAGGACGCTCGAAGCGCCAGCGCTGACACCCTGCTGCCCGAAGTTGATCGCCACGTGGTGCAGGCTCACGGCAAAGAAGCCCAGGCCGAACATCAGTGGTAAATCTCGCAGGCTGGGCAGGCGGATGCCCTTGAATATCGCGACCACGGCCATGAACGCGGAGGCCAGCAGGAAGCGCAGGAGTGCCAGGTGCACGGGGTCGTAAGCCTGCAAACCGATATGTATGCCGGTTGGGGAGTATCCCCAGCACGCTACGACAAACGCCATGGCCAGGATGATTTTCCAGGGTGAAACGGGGGAGGGTGTGAGCGGCGTCATGGTCGTGCACCTGTGGGTGGATGCACCGAGTATCAGAAAGCGCATCGTTCGCCACAACTGACTTATACTGCGCAAACCGTTCACTTTGGGTGATGTATGGAGCTGGCACAGATTCGCATGTTCAAGACCGTGGCCGAGGTCGGCAGCATCGCCCGTGCAGCCGAGGTGCTGCATTGCGTGCCGTCGAACATCACGGCACGGATCAAGGCCCTTGAGGCCGAACTGGGTGTCGCGCTGTTCCTGCGCGAAGGGCGAGGGCTGCGTATCAGCCCGTCGGGGCAGACCTTCCTGGCCTACGCCTTGAAAATCCTTGCCCTCACCGCCGAGGCCAAACGCGCGGTCGACCCTTCGGCCGAACCCTCCGGCCCGCTGCGCATTGGGGCCATCGAGTCGTCGGCCACCGGGCGTCTGCCACGTCTGCTGGCGAAATTCCACAAGCGTTTCCCGCAGGTGGCGCTGGAGCTGACCACCGGCACCTGGGCCCAGTTGCTCGACGACACGCTCAATCACAAACTCGACGGCGCAATCGTGGCGGTGGATGTCGAGCGTTCGCATCTCAAGCGCACGCCGATGTACCGCGAAGACTTGCTGCTGATCGCCTCGACATCCCTCGGACCGCTGCGCGACGTGACGGACCTGCAGGACAAGACCATGTTCCTTTGGCCCCAGGGCTGTCCGTACCGGGCGGCGATGGAGCATTGGTTATTGCGCAACGGGTTGTCGTTGCCGATTGTCAGCCTGGCCAGCTATGGCGCGATTGTCGGTTGCGTCAGCGCCGGTGCCGGTGTAGCGCTGGTGACTAAAGGGGTATTCGATCAATACGCCAAGGGCGCCGGGTGCGTGGCGTTCGAGTTTCCCGAATTGACGGCAATCGAGAGCCTGTTTTACTGGCACGAAAACGCCGGGGTTCACCCGGCGCGAGAGGCGTTTGTGGCGATGCTCCGTGAGGAATTCGCCTGACTGTAGGAGCTGGCTTGCCAGCGAAGACGGCGGCACATCCAGCATTGATGTGACTGACACACCCCCTTCGCGGGCAAGCCCGCTCCTACAGGGTTGTGTGTGTATTTGAAGATCAGTTCACAGCCACATCCCGCATCAACAACCCAAACTCCAGGTCCACCGCATCCGGTATCGGCAAGTACACGGTGTGTCCGTCGCCCGGCGCAACGTCGATCGCTTCACCCTTGGCGTTTTGCAACTGATGCAGATCGAAGTGGAAGTTGCCCTTGGGCGTCATCAGTTCCATGTGGTCGCCCAGGCCGAAGCGGTTCTTCACCTTGACTTCGGCCAGGCGATCCTGGCGCCGCCCGGTCAATTCACCGACAAACTGTTGTCGCTCCGACACTGAACTGCCGTTCTGGTAGTTCTGGTATTCGTCATGCACATGCCGACGCAGAAAACCTTCGGTGTAACCGCGCTGGGCGAGGGATTCCAGGTCGGTCATCAGGCCGCGGTCGAAGGCCCGGCCCGCCACCGCGTCGTCGATGGCCCGGCGATAAACCTGGGTAGTGCGCGCGCAATAGAAGTGGGATTTGGTCCGGCCTTCGATTTTCAGGGAGTGCACACCCATGTGCGTCAGACGTTCGACGTGCTGCACGGCGCGCAGGTCCTTGGCGTTCATGATGTAAGTGCCGTGCTCGTCTTCGAAGGCGGGCATCTGTTCGCCGGGACGATTGGCTTCCTGCAGCAGGAACACCTGATCGGTGGGCGCGCCGATGCCCAGGGTCGGCTCGGGTTCGAATGTCCGGACGATCTCGCCGAGCTGGTTTTCCGTGGCCGGCTGCGCCGAGTATTTCCAGCGACAGGCGTTGGTGCAGGTGCCCTGATTGGCATCGCGCCGGTTCATGTAGCCCGACAACAGGCAGCGCCCGGAATAGGCCATGCACAATGCGCCGTGCACGAACACTTCCAGCTCCATGGCCGGCACTTGCTGGTGAATCTCGGCGATTTCCTCCAGCGACAGCTCCCGCGACAGGATGATCCGGCTCAAGCCTTGCTGCCGCCAGAACTCGACACTGGCCCAGTTCACCGTATTGGCCTGCACCGAAAGGTGGACCGGCATCCGCGGATAGTGCCGGCGCACCAGCATGATCAGGCCGGGGTCGGACATGATCAGCGCATCCGGGGCCATGGCGATCACCGGATCCAGGTCCTTGAGGAAGGTCTTGAGCTTGGCGTTGTGCGGCGCGATGTTCACCACCACGTAGAAGCGTTTGCCCTGAGCATGTGCTTCGCGAATGCCAAGGGCCAGGTTGGCGTGGTCGAATTCGTTGTTGCGCACCCGCAGGCTGTAGCGCGGCTGGCCGGCGTACACGGCATCGGCGCCGTAAGCGAAGGCGTAACGCATGTTTTTCAGGGTGCCGGCGGGGGCGAGCAGTTCTGGCGCGGTAAGGTTCATGGCTGTGTCGGTCACAAAAGCCGGCTAGGGTAAATGCCCCGTGCCAGGGATTTATTGACCTGGATCCATGCTTGCTCAACAAAACGATGGCACTCGCGCGAGCCGCAGCGGACTAAACATCAGGGCGGAAGTTTTTCGTCCTGGCTGGCACGGAACGGACATGAACGAAACGACCCCGCAAGACAAATCGCTGACGGTTTTGCTGGTGCTGGTGAGCGCTGCCTTCATCTGGATCCTGCTGCCGTTTTACGGTGCGGTGTTCTGGGCGGTGATCCTCGGCATCGTCTTTGCGCCACTGCAGCGCCGACTGCAACTGAAGTTCGGCTGGCAACGCAACCTCACGTCGCTGTGTACATTGAGCATTTGCCTGGTGATTGCGATTCTGCCGGTGATCATCACCAGTGCCTTGCTGGTCCAGGAGAGTGTGTCGCTCTACAAAAGCGTCGAGAGCGGCGAACTCGACATCGCCGGGCACGTATTGCAGTTCAAGCACAGCCTGCCGCCGTATTTCCAGCACCTGCTGGATCGTTTCGGCGTGGGCGAGTTGAACGGGCTGCGCGAGAGAATCGTCAAAAGCGCGATGACCGGCGGGCAGGTGCTGGCCTCTCAGGCGTTCAGTTTCGGCCAAGGCACGTTCGAGTTCATCGTTAGTTTCTTCATCATGCTGTACCTGCTGTTCTTCTTCCTGCGTGACGGTGCGGAACTGGCGCGCAAGGTGCGTGCGGCGGTGCCATTGCAGGAACAGCAGAAACGCCGTTTGCAGCTCAAGTTCAATCGTGTAGTGCGGGCCACGGTGAAGGGCAACCTGCTGGTGGCCATCACGCAAGGCGTGCTGGGTGGTCTGATTTTCTGGTTTCTGGACATTCCCAGCGTGTTGCTCTGGGCAGTGTTGATGGCGTTTCTGTCACTACTGCCGGCGGTGGGGGCGGGAATAGTCTGGGCGCCGGTGGCGGTGTTTTTCCTGCTCACCGGGGCGATCTGGCAGGGCGTGGTGCTGGGGCTGTTCGGGATCTTCGTGATCGGGCTGGTGGATAACCTGCTCAGACCGTTGCTCGTGGGCAAGGACACCAGGATGCCGGACTACATGATCCTGATCTCGACCCTCGGCGGCCTGGCGATTTTCGGTTTGAACGGCTTTGTCATCGGGCCGTTGATCGCGGCCCTGTTCATGTCGAGCTGGGACATTTTCATCGAAACCAAACCGCGGGTGCAGCTGCCTTAGGCGCTGAACCTGCCGGACTGGCCGGTACCGATGCGTTGCGACAGTGCCTGGGCGGCGGGCAGCGAAGTGAGCGGACCGCTGATCTGCACGCCATCCTGCACCAGATACCAGCAGGCGAGCATGCCCATCTCTCTGAGTTGTGCGGGGACGGCGCTGCCGATAACGGACATGATCTGAACCTGGGACATGAAAAGTACCTCCATCAATCTGTGGAGCTACTTTAAGGTCCGGGTGCCTTGAGGGGTAATCAACGCTTTCGATAGTGGTCATTGATGCCAGTGGGGGCAAACGACCGTTGGTCGGTCAGCTGACCACCTGATCGAGCATATGAACCACTTCCTGCTCGTTGAGCAGGCCCTTGCGCACCAGGTTTTGCGTCAGCAGCGAGAGAAACTTGGCGCTGCGATGACCTTCCAGGTGCTTGAGTTCGGTCAGTGCGTTGTAGACCTTGCTGGAGGTGCACAGACCGACGATGCGGTGCGGGTTTTGCGTTGGCATGTGGTCGTCCTTGTTGTTATCAACCTGTTATCGACGGACAGCCCCGAGCTTGCGGAACTGTCATGACAAAAATATGACCGTTGTTCGCCGCACGGCAGAAAACGGGTCAGTCCATCATTGCCAATTTCCACCACGCGCACTGTCCCGATAGCGACCTTGGCGAGATTTTTCCAGACCTGCACCGACCAACGGGCATAAAAAAGGTTCTTCACGCAATCCCGGGAAACACAGATGACGCAATACCTGTAGGAGCCGGCTTGCTGGCGATGGACTCAAGTGCGCCGCGTTTATCCGGTTCA
>NZ_AKJJ01000108.1:0-13758 GCF_000282395.1 Pseudomonas sp. GM55
CGCCGTCAGGGCGAAACCCTAAGTCGCCGTTACCGAAGAAACGGATATGTACTCAATCAACCAAAAATCTGGTCGGCCCAAAGGCCGCCAAGGCCAAAGCAGATCAAACAACCCCAACAACCCCCTCCCCATGCATCTGCCGCAACAACCCCAAACCACCCTCGAAAAACACCGAAGAATCCACCTGCCCCGCCTCCACCGCCAACCCCTGCAACTGCTCAACCCCGGTCAGCCCGGGAAACTCCACAATCCGCTGCAACAACCGCCACGCCAACGGACTCAACCCGGAAAACCTCACACTCCAGTCCTCATCCCGACGCACCAGCAAAAACGTCGGCTGATCAGGTAAAACATCCGGCTGAAAATCGGGCCCCAACAACTGCACAGGCCAGGCATACGCCAACGGCCAGGCCAGCGGCGACACCTGCAAAGGCCGATCCAGCAACAACCCGGCATCACTGGCAACCAACGGCTGCGCATCAGACTGCTGCAAAACCATTTCCACCCACTCGTAATGCGCCAACTCCACCATGAACGGCGGCCACCCCCCATCGCCCAATGCCTCAGGCCCGGTCGCAAGAAACTCGACAAACTCCTCAGCGATTTCACCAAACTTCGGTGTACGGGCCCGGTAGTCCCGCAAAAAAATCCGCACCAGCGAACCCCAGCGTTCATTGCCGATAATCTTCACCAACACCGGAAAGGTGCCACTGAGCAGCGAAGACAGGTTGGCAAACACCAGATCGCGATAAACCTGTGCCCGGGCGGGGTCCATTTCGGCGGGCGGCGCATTGTGTTCAGGGTCGCGCAGGTAAAGACCCATGGTGGTTTGTTGATGCAAAAGCCCCGACTTATCCATGGTGCACGCCCTCCTGTTGCAAGCGGCGAATGGTCTGCAATTCCGCTACCAGTTCGGCGAATGCCGGAAAATTGAAATCGCGCTCCAGCAAGGTCGGTTGCGCACCGAACCGAGCATAAGCCTGGGCCAGCAACGACCACACCGCCGGTTTGACCGAAGCACCATGGGTGTCGATCTTCAAGGTATCGGACTCATCGAAATGCCCGGCAATGTGCATGGCCACCACCCGCCCCGAATCGATACCGGCGAGAAATTCCTGGGGATCGAAACCGTGGTTGATCGAATTGACGTAGACATTGTTGACGTCCAGCAGCAGGTCGCAATCGGCCTCACGCAGCACCGCATTGGTGAATGTCACCTCGTCCATGTCCTGTTGGGGAGCGGCGTAATAGGAAACGTTTTCCACCGCCAGTCGCCGACCCAGGATGTCCTGGGCCTGACGAATCCGCGCGGCGACGTGATGCACCGCTTCTTCGGTAAACGGCAGCGGCAACAGGTCGTACAGGTGGCCGTCATCGCTGCAATAGCTCAAATGCTCGCTGTACAGCGGCACGTTGTAGTGATCGAGAAAGCCCCGGACTTCCTGCAAGAACCCGACGTCCAGCGGTGATGGCCCGCCCAGGGACAGGGACAGGCCGTGACAGGACAACGGATAGCGTTCGGCCAGGGCCCGCAATGCCGCGCCGTGAGCGCCGCCGATGCCGATCCAGTTTTCCGGGGCGACTTCCAGAAAGTCGAAATCGCCTGTCGGTGCGGCCTGGAGGTCTTTGAGTAAACCGCGACGCAGGCCAAGCCCTGCGCTGGCCTTGGCTACAGGGGGAATGGATGTCTGCATGATGTCGATCTCAAACGGTGTCTGGGGGAGCGAGCACCGGGTGGATGCTCGCCGTCAGACACAGTTAATCGAAGGGGTGTATCGGGCCTGTGTTCATTTGTGCCGGAAAATGCCAGCGTCTGTATCGCCGGCAAGTCCATACACACTGCGGTACAAACCCGCCACTGGCTGTCAGGCCAGATCGTATTTCTCTCGCACCAGATGGCCGATGCCCATGCGGTCGAGCACCGCCATCGGGCACAGGAACGTCACACGCACGGTGCCCGGCAGGCGACTGATGTCGATCGAGCCGGTGATGGTGGCGCGATTGAGGACTTCGTCATAAGGCAGGCCGGTGACGGAAGCAGCGCGTTGCAGGCCGTTTTCCACCGCCAGATTGAGGTTCTCGCCACTGCCGATGAAGGTGATCGGCCCGCTCTGTTCAATCTCGTGCTGGCCCCAACGCTCGCCCAGCTCACGGACTTTTGCCCTTTGTCCGGCGTTCATTGGCCGCGCCATCGGCGGCAAGTCATCCAGGTTTTGCAACAGGATCGGCCCTTCCAGGGTCAGGTTCTTCACCACTTCCACCACCACTTCGGTTTCGCCGGAGCAATCGGTGGCGTGCCCGGCGATCTCGCCGTTGCCCTGCTGGGCATGCATGTCACCCATGTACACCCCGGCACCGGGAACTTTCACCGGGCAAATCAGCACGCAGCCTTCGCGGATCGAGTTGGTGTCCATGTGGCCGTCGGTTTTCGCCGCGTGCAGTTCTTCGCGGGTCATGCCGAAACGGTGCGGTGCATTGATCAGGTACTGGCCGAAGTCGGCGCAGTTGTGGGAGTCGGGCAAGTCCCTGGATGGCAGGGTACCGATGTTGCCGAGAAACGGCCGCATGTGAGCCGCAACGCCGGGGATGTCGGCACGGGCCAGGGACAGGATCGAATGCTGGGCGGCGAATTGCGGCAGTGCCGACATTTCTGAAGCGTTACCCGCCAGACGATTGGCGATGTCCTGATTGACCGTCAGACTGACCTGGTTCTGCGCATCGAACACAATCACATAACCGTGGCTGAACCGAAACGCGCTGACCTCGGCACCACAGTGGTTGCAGCGAATGGCCTCGGCGCCGATGCCTTCGACATGGCTGGCCGGATGATCGGTGCCACAGGTGGAGCAGAATTTCGAGACGAACGGATCGCCGTTGTACCGCCCCTCGACAAAGCTCATGACCCCGGACGAAGTCGCCAGCGACGTCACGCGCATGCTTTTGATCTTGATGGCCACCGCATCACCGATTTGCGCCCCGGCGATCGCCACCGGTTGCGTCACTTCATGCCCGCCCTCGAAGGCCGGCGTGATCATAGGCCCCCAACAGCCCGGCGGTGTACCGGTGATCAGCGTGCCGCCGTCGGCCAATGGCCCGAGCATCGGCTGGCTTGGGCCGATGATGCCATGGGTGTACTGATCGACCCGCAGGCGATCCACGGGTGTGACGTCGGAATCAGGTTGAGACACAAGCGTTGTCATGGAAATCCCCTTGACCGCATCAGGCGCGGAACAGAGTCAGGAGCGTACGACCGCCGGTGGCGACGGCCAGGGAAAGCGTCTTGGCCGCCACGGATCAACGGCGCCAAAACGGCCTTCACAGTTCATCGCAGGTTTGTATCGGGTCTGTGTTCGGCAGGGGCCTGAAGTTGCGCGGGACTGTATCGAAAGACGGGTTGGATACAGTGGGATACATGCGATACCGACGGCCACCGCTCCCACAGGGTCTGGTGTCTACCGAAAGGTCGTCGATTTCGTCGCGCCAGACCGCGCAGTACAAGGCCCGAACTAAACTCAATGCACACAGGACCCGCTTGGTGCCCTGCACATTCCCACGACCACCGCCCAGCGGCGAAAGCCCCACCAGACAATGCCCCTGGACCGTGATCCTGCTAAAGGAGCACACATGATGGACGAGGCCAGACTCAACGATTTCATGGGCAAACTGGTGAGCGACATGGGCGGCGCGGCGATGCTCGCCAACGTCATCCTCGGCGAAGAGCTCGGCCTGTACCGGGCGATGGCCGACAGCCAGCCCATCACCCCCGAAACCCTTGCCGGGAAAACCGGCTGCAACACCCGCCTGCTGCGCGAATGGCTCAGCGCCCATGCCGCCTCCGGCTACATGGAACACCACGACGGCCAGTTCCGCCTGCCCGAAGAGCAAGCCCTGGCCCTGGCCATCGAAGACTCACCGGTCTATATCGCCGGAGGCATCGGTGTCGTCGCTTCGTTCTTCCACGACAAGGACAAGCTGGTCAACGCCATGCGCGGCAACGGCGCCCTGCCCTGGGGAGAACACCATCCGTGCATGTTCAGCGGTACCGAACGCTTCTTCCGCCCCGGCTACAAAGCCCATTTGGTCGCCGAATGGTTGCCCGCCCTCGACGGCGTGGTGGCCAAACTGGAAGCCGGGGCCAAAGTGGCAGACATCGGCTGCGGCCATGGCGCCTCGACGGTGATCATGGCCCAGGCGTATCCGGATTCGCGCTTCGTCGGCTTCGACTACCACGCGCCGTCCGTTACCGTTGCCACCCAACGGGCCGAAGAAGGCGGTGTGTCCGGTCGGGCCCGGTTCTTCCAGGGCACGGCCAAAAGCTACCCCGGCAGCGACTACGACCTGATCTGCTACTTCGACTGCCTGCACGACATGGGCGACCCGGTGGGCGCGGCCAGACATGCCTATGAGTCGCTGAAAGACGACGGCACGGTGCTGCTGGTCGAGCCCTACGCCAACGACTTGCTCGACGACAACGTCAACCCGGTCGGACGCCTGTTCTACGCCGCTTCGACGTTTATTTGCACGCCGAACTCGCTGTCCCAGGAAGTCGGCCTTGGCCTCGGCGCCCAGGCCGGCGAAGCGCGGTTGCGCAAGGTGTTTACAGAGGCTGGATTCACGCGCTTTCGCCGGGCCACCGAAACGCCGTTCAACCTGATTCTGGAGGCGCGCAAATAACCTCGTCCCCCCCTGTAGGAGCTGGCTTGCCAGCGAAGGCAATCTTCCAGTCGATCGAGTTTCGACAGACATTGCGCCTTCGCTGGCAAGCCAGCTCCTACAGAGATCGTGTGCATCAGGGTCCTGTTCGGCGATGGGCAAATGCTACGCTGCATACATTCAAGTGTCCTGCGCAGTGCTGACCATGCTCAACCGCCAGACCCGTGACCAACTCGATCGCCTCCATCAACTCATGGCGGATCAGCCGTTTGCCGTGCTGACCGGGGCTGGCATCAGCACGCCCTCGGGCATCCCGGACTATCGCGACAACCAGGGCGTGCGACGTGGCCGGCAGCCGATGATGTACCAGGAGTTTCTTTCTGCCCCGGAATCCCGGCGGCGCTATTGGGCGCGGGCGATGCTCGGCTGGCCACGGGTGCGTCAGGCGCAGCCGAACGTGGCCCACGATACCTTGGCCAGTCTGCAGGGCACGCGACAGATCGGCGGGTTGATCACCCAGAACGTCGACACTTTGCACGACCAGGCCGGCAGCCATGACGTGATCGAACTCCACGGCAGTTTGCACCGGGTGTTGTGCCTGGATTGCGGCCGGCGCAGCGAGCGCGACTCGATCCAGCACTTGATGGAAACACAGAACCCGTATCTGGCCGGCGTCGACGCGGTGCAGGCGCCCGACGGCGACACCTTGCTCGACCCGGCCTTCGAGGCACGTTTCCAGGTCCCGCACTGCCCGCATTGCGCCGGGGAACGGATGAAGCCGGATGTGGTGTTTTTTGGCGAAAACGTCGCGCAGGCCACGGCGGCCAGGGCGATGGCCGCCGTCGAACAGGCTGCCGGGTTGTTGGTGGTCGGCTCGTCGTTGATGGCCTATTCGGCGTTTCGCCTGTGCCGGGCGGTGGTGGATCAGGGCAAGCCGTTGATTGCGATCAACCTGGGCAAGACCCGGGCGGATGAAATGCTGGATTTGAAGATCGAGGGGTCGTGCGAGCAGCTTTTGCCGGTACTGGCACAGCTCCTTGGCAACTGACGAAACCCAATCCCTGTGGGAGCGGGCTTGCCCGCGATGGCGGTGGATCTGTCGATAAATATGCTGGATGTGCCGGCCCTATCGCGGGCAAGCCCGCTCCCACAGGTACTGTGATCAGAACCAGAGGTTGGGATCAGCCCATGGCAACTCGTTGTCCGAAATTTTCTTCTTTCAACACATCAAACATCGCCTGCGCCGCCGCCGACAACTCTCCCCCCGGTAACGTCAGCACCCCAAGCGCCCGTTCCACGACCGGGTCACGCAACGTGATGCAACGCGCGCCCAGCTCACGCATCTGCCCGGCACACAAGGCCGGCACCGCGCTCACGCCCAGGCCACTGGCGACCATGCGCCCGACCGTCGCCAGTTGATGGCTTTCAAACTCCACCGGCAGCTTCATGCCGCGGGCCTGCAAGTGCTCTTCCAGCATTACCCGCACGGTCGAAGGTCGCTGCAAGGTGATGAACGGCTCCTTGAGCAGGGTCTGCCAATCGATGTCATCCAGCCCGGCCAGCGCCGAATCCAAGGGCACCACCGCAACGAAACGATCGATGTACAACGGCGTGAATTGCAGCGACGAACTCATGGTCGGCTCGAACGCCACCCCCAGTTCCACCTGCCGATCCCGGACCATTTCCAGCACCTGCTCGTTGATCACATCGTTGACCGTGACATTGACGTTCGGATAGCGGACGCGGAATGTCTTGAGGATCGGCGGCAGCAGGTTGCCGGCGAACGATGGCATGGCCGCCAGGGTCACGCGGCCGCGTTGCAGGGTGAAGCGCTGGCGCATCTCGTCCTCTGTATTGTCCCAGTCGGCGATCAGGCGGCGCGCCAATGGCACCAGGGATTCGCCTTCGGCGGTCAGCGCGACGTTACGGGTGTTGCGGGTGAACAGCCGCCCGCCCAGGCCCTCCTCCAGCGCCTTGATGGTCAGGCTCAGGGCCGACTGCGACAGGTGCAGGCGCTCGCAGGCCACGGCGAAACTCAGGCTCTGGGCCACGGCCAGGAAGGCACGGATCTGCTTGACAGTCATAGGTCGCTACGCTCCAGTTTGTAGGAGCTGGCTTGCCAGCGAAAGCGGTTTGCCAAACGACATCGACGTCGATTGACCCGACGTCTTCGCTGGCAAGCCAGTTCATACAGGATTTCCTTTTAATGATATTAATTAATTAATCCAGCCAAAAAAACAACTTAACAAATCAATCTTGCAGCGCGACACTCCATCCCATTCGGCTAGCCAGCCGCCCACAAAGAATAAAAGAGGTGCATATGGCAGGTTTCGACAAGCGCGTGAGTTCCTATGAGGAAGCTCTGGCAGGTCTTGAAGACGGCATGACGGTGATCGCTGGCGGCTTCGGCCTGTGCGGTATCCCGGAAAACCTGATCGCCGAGATCAAGCGCAAGGGCACCCGTGACCTCACGGTGGTTTCCAACA
Organism: Pseudomonas sp. GM55; assembly: GCF_000282395.1. Classification (NCBI taxonomy): domain Bacteria; kingdom Pseudomonadati; phylum Pseudomonadota; class Gammaproteobacteria; order Pseudomonadales; family Pseudomonadaceae; genus Pseudomonas; species Pseudomonas sp. GM55. The sequence continues at coordinate 7,140 of NZ_AKJJ01000108.1, forward strand.
ACTGCGGCGTCGACGGTTTCGGTCTCGGCGTACTGCTGGTAGACCGGCAGATCAGCAAGGTGGTGGCCTCCTACGTTGGTGAAAACAAGCTGTTCGAAGAGCAACTGCTCAAGGGCGAAATCGAAGTCATCCTGACCCCGCAAGGCACCCTCGCGGAAAAAATGCGTGCTGGCGGCGCCGGCATCCCGGCCTTCTTCACCGCCACCGGCGTCGGCACTCCGGTCGCCGAAGGCAAGGAAGTGCGCGAATTCCATGGCCGCAAGTACCTGATGGAAGAGTCCATCACCGGCGACTTCGCCATCGTCAAAGGCTGGAAAGCCGACCATTTCGGTAACGTGATCTATCGCCACACCGCGCAGAACTTCAACCCGCTGGCCGCCACCGCCGGCAAGATCACCGTGGTCGAAGTCGAGGAAATCGTCGAACCCGGCGAACTGGACCCGGCGCAGATCCACACCCCCGGCATCTACGTCGACCGGATCATCTGCGGCACGTTCGAGAAGCGCATCGAACAGCGCACCGTGCGTAAGTGATCCCCTGCCCCCGGACCGAATGAAGGAATAACGACAATGGCACTTTCTCGCGAACAAATGGCTCAACGCGTCGCCCGCGAAATGCAGGACGGCTTCTACGTGAACCTGGGCATCGGCATTCCGACCCTGGTCGCCAACTACATCCCCGAAGGCATGGAAGTCATGCTGCAGTCGGAAAACGGCCTGCTGGGCATGGGTCCCTTTCCGACTGAAGACACCATCGATGCCGACATGATCAACGCCGGCAAACAAACCGTGACCGCGCGCATCGGCGCTTCGATCTTTTCCTCGGCCGAGTCCTTCGCGATGATACGCGGTGGTCATGTCGACCTGACCGTGCTGGGCGCCTTTGAAGTGGACGTGCAAGGCAACATCGCCTCGTGGATGATCCCCGGCAAACTGGTCAAGGGCATGGGCGGCGCGATGGACCTGGTGGCCGGCGCAGACAACATCATCGTCATCATGACCCACGCGTCCAAGGACGGTGAGTCCAAGCTGCTGTCCCAATGCAGCCTGCCGCTGACCGGCGCCGGGTGCATCAAGCGCGTACTGACTGACCTGGCTTACCTGGAAATCGAAAACGGCGCGTTCATTCTCAAAGAACGTGCGCCGGGTGTCAGCGTCGAAGAGATCGTTGCCAAGACTGCCGGTAAACTGATCGTGCCGGACCACGTACCGGAAATGCAGTTCGCTGCCCAGTGAGGAATCATTCCATGCAAGAAGTCGTCATTGTTGCCGCCACGCGCACCGCGATCGGCAGCTTCCAGGGTTCCCTGGCCAATGTCTCCGCCGTCGACCTGGGCGCCGCAGTCATCCGCCAACTGCTGGCCCAGACCGGCCTGGACCCGGCGCAAGTCGATGAAGTGATCATGGGCCAGGTGCTGACCGCCGGCGCCGGGCAGAACCCTGCGCGCCAGGCCGCGATCAAGGCCGGCCTGCCCTTCGCCGTGCCGGCGATGACCCTGAACAAGGTCTGCGGCTCCGGTCTCAAGGCCCTGCACCTGGGCGCCCAGGCGATTCGCTGCGGCGATGCCGAGGTGATCATCGCCGGTGGCCAGGAAAACATGAGCCTGGCCAACTACGTCATGCCTGGTGCACGCACCGGCCTGCGCATGGGCCACGCGCAAATCGTCGACACCATGATCAGCGATGGCCTGTGGGATGCGTTCAACGATTACCACATGGGCATCACCGCCGAGAACCTGGCCGAGAAATACAGCCTGAGCCGCGAGCAGCAGGACGCGTTCGCCGCCGCCTCGCAGCAGAAAGCCGTGGCCGCCATCGAAGCCGGGCGCTTCGTTGACGAAATCACGCCGATCCTGATCCCGCAGCGCAAGGGCGATCCACTGTCCTTCGCCACCGACGAGCAGCCACGGGCCGGCACTACCGCCGACTCCCTGGGCAAGCTCAAGCCGGCCTTCAAGAAGGAGGGTTCGGTGACCGCCGGCAACGCTTCGTCACTGAACGACGGTGCCGCCGCCGTGATCCTGATGAGCGCCGACAAAGCCAAGGCCCTCGGCCTGCCGGTACTGGCGAAAATCGCCGCCTACGCCAACGCGGGTGTCGATCCGGCGATCATGGGCATCGGCCCGGTATCGGCCACTCGCCGCTGCCTGGACAAGGCCGGCTGGAACATCGACCAGCTTGAGCTGGTTGAAGCCAACGAAGCCTTCGCCGCACAATCCCTGGCCGTGGCCAAGGACCTGGAGTGGGACTTGAACAAAGTCAACGTCAACGGCGGCGCCATCGCCCTGGGTCACCCGATCGGTGCCTCGGGTTGCCGCGTGCTGGTGACGCTGCTGCATGAAATGCTCAAGCGTGATGCCAAGAAAGGCCTCGCCACCCTGTGTATCGGTGGTGGTCAGGGCGTGGCGCTGGCGCTCGAGCGGGCGTAAGCCAACAGCGTTCAACAGACGGCACGGGGACCCACGAAGAACCGTCGCCGCCTGGAAAAACACCCGGTGTGACGCAAGTTGCACCGGGTTCTTTTTTGCCTGCGTTTTTATCAGAGGACACAACCCCCCTGTGGGAGCGGGCTTGCCTGCGAAGGGGCCAGATCCGTCGCCCCAAAAACTGCAGAATCAACAGGTTCAGGGCACCACACCCAGCAACTGCTGGCGCAGCTCGGGGTTGCTGGTACGCGGATCGAGCCAGATGGCAAAAAATGCCTCGGCGAATTGCAGGTCCGTCACTTCACGCAACAACTGCTGGCCGAGAAAAAACCGCGCACCCTGCCCTGGCAGATAGACACCGGTCAGTCGCGTACCAGCCTGCACATCGACGAACGACTGTTGCATCTGCGCCTGCCAGGACGCCAGTTGCTCGTCACTGATCGCGGTGCCAGAGAGGCGCTTGATTTCCCTGACGCTGGCGTTCACCAGGTCATCACGGGAAATGCTGCGCTGGTAGATCAGCTCCAGGGCGAACGGCTGATCGTTCGCCAGGGGCCGCGACGTACTCCAGAGCCGCGCGCTGTAGACATCGAAACCGTACTTGCGAAACTCGCCACTGCCGAGGACTTGCGCACCAGGCAGCGAGTCCTGCCAATTGGCCAGAGCCTGAGCGCTCAGCAAAACAAGCAGCCACAGACCATGGCGCAGCAGCGATCGTTGATGGTTCATGGCGGGTTGGCCTCATGCGGAATGCCCGGACAAAACGTATGCGCAAAGACCCTTTCGTACAATTTTCAAGGGTCCTGTTTTTTGTATACAAAACTCGCACACAGATACAGCAATCTATCCGATGCAATGTTACCGTTGCCACCTCACACAGGTCGGAGACGTGCGCGTGTTGATCCTCAAACTGCTGGTGATTCCAGGCTTCCTGCTGCTGATTTCCCTGGCTGGCAAACGCTGGGGGCCGAGCGTGGCCGGCTGGTTATCGGGGTTGCCGGTGGTAGTCGGGCCGATTCTGTTGTTCCTCGCCCTTGAACAAGGCCAGGCGTTCGCTGCGCAATCGGCCACCGCCGCGCTGTCGGCCATGTTCGCGATGATCGCGTTTTGCGTGACCTACGCCCAGGTCGCACAACGGGCCGGATGGCCGCTGGCGTTGCTGGTCTCGCTGTCGGTCTGGGCGGCGGTGGCAATTGTGCTGTCGCTGATCCCGGCTTCGCTGGTGTTTTCGGTGTGCGCCGCCGCCAGCGCGCTGCTCGCCGCACCGTACCTGTTCCCCACCGTGCAACCGGTGCTCAGTGGCCCGGCGCCGAAATCCGACAAGCTCCTGCTGCGCATGGTGGCCGGTGCAGTGCTCACGCTGGTCGTGACACTGCTGGCCAGCACCGTCGGCGACCGCTGGAGCGGCCTGCTGGCAGTGTTCCCGGTATTGGGCAGCGTGATGGCGGTGTTCTCCCAGCAAACCCGTGGCCCGGCCTTTACCGCCGCATTGCTGCGCGCCACCGGCACCGGCATGTACTCGTTCGCCGCCTTCTGCCTGGTGTTAGCGCTGGCGCTGCCGACGATGGGAATGAACGCTTTTGTCCTGGGCATCGCCGTGTCGGTGGCCATGCTGGGCGTGACCAAACGCTTGCTGGCACGGCCGGTCGGCCCGACGACGGACGCTGAAGGAACTGTCAAAGCACCGAAACCCGTTCGATAGTTTCGCACGACCAGAACAACAACCTTGCACGTCAATCGAACGTGTTTGCTTCAACATCAGCCTCAGTTCCAACCCCTACCCGACTGAGGCCTACACCATGAAATTGTTTTTCCACCCTTCGCCGAACCCGATGAAAGTTGCCCTGCTGCTCGAAGAGCTGCAAACGCCATACGAATTGATCGGCGTCGACACCTTCAAGGGTGAACAACACCAGCCAGCCTTTCTGGCGATCAACCCGAACGCCAAGGTACCCGCGCTGGTCGATGGCGATGCCACCGTGTTCGACTCCCAGGCGATCCTGCTGCACCTGGCGCAGAAACATCAGCGCTACCTGCCAGCATCCGTTGCCGGCCAGGCCGAAATGCTCTCGTGGCTGATGTTCATCGGCACCGGCCTGTCGCCATTCTCCGGCCAGGCGGTGCACTTCCTGCACCATGCACCGGAAGATCTGCCTTACGCGAAAAACCGCTACTTCAAGGAAGTCGAACGCCACTATCGCATCCTCGACGAGCGCCTGGCCAAGCATCAATACCTGGCTGGCGACACCTACAGCATCGCCGACATGGCCCTGTGGGGCTGGGCCAACTACGCGCCCTACATCCTCGGCGAGAGCGGTCTGGCGGCGTACCCGAACGTCAAGCGCCTGTACGATGAAATCAGCGCCCGCCCGGCTGCCCTACGCGCCCACGGCCTGAAAGAGAAACTGGTGCTCAAGGCCGAATTCGACGAAGAAACCCGTCGCAACCTGTTCCCGCAAAACCAGGCGTAAGCAGAAAGCGACCGCTCGTTAGGGCACGCTGGAATGCAGCACAACCTCCGTGGGATGATCGCGCCCCACCGCGCGCCCATCCCTGGAGATTCCGATGTCATTGTTGAGTAAAAAAGCCCTTGTTCTACTGCTGGCAGCTGCTACTGGCCTGGGGGCTTTGAATGCGCAGGCCGCCAAGGCCACTTCCAGCGATAACGCGCCCGCCCAACAAGTCTCGATGCTCGGCGGCAAGTTCACCTTCAACCTGCCCAAGGGGTTCATCGCCAACCCGCTGCCCGCCAGCCCGGACGGTGCGACGGGCACCCTGTACAGCAATGCGACGACCAAGACCGTGGTCATCGCCGCGGAAAACACCCTGCCCAAAGGTATCAGCGTCAAGGACAACGACGGGCAGTTCCTCGACAGCACCGTGGCCGACTTCGATTCGGCGCAACGCACATCCCTGCCCGACTACAACAAGCTGAGCGAGAAATCCCTGACCCGGAAAACCGGATTGGGCCTGCGTCAGGTCGACGGCACCGCCACACAAGGCGGCGGCATGACCCTCACCACTACGCTGATGGCGGCATCCGGCACCCGCATGACGGTGATCCAGGTGATTTCCCGTCCCGGCGACATGGCGGCCCACGAAACCCTGATCAAACAAATCGTCAGCGGAAAATGAGGCTCAGGGGTTCAGGCGCTGCAACCAGGCGCTCAAGTCCTGTATCTCCTCGGCGCTGATGTTGTGACCGACACCGGGGTAGCCGTGAAACTCGGGTTCGAGTGACACGCTCTGCAACAGGCTGTTGGCTTCGGTGCCGTCGCTGTAGGGAAGACGTTTGTCCTGCTCGCCATGACCGATGAAAATCGCCAGCGACTGGCGTTTTTCATCCGGTGTGAGCTCGGCCTTGAGCACCGGCAGAACCCGCCCGCTCAACGCAGCGATCCCGCCTAGCGCCTCGGGATGCCGCAGGCCCACTTCGTAGGACATGATCGCGCCCTGGCTGAAGCCAACCAGGAACACCTTCTCGGGTTCGGTCTGATATTTCTTCGCAGCCTGGGCGACGAAATCCAGCAGCACCTGGCCGCTGGACTTCAGATCATCGGTCTCGCCGTTATAGGCCCCTTCGCCCTTCTTGCGGAACCACTGATAGCTGCCCGCCTCCATCACCAAAGGTGCCCGCACCGACAGGTAGGTATAAGACGCGGGCAAGTCATCCTTGATGCCGAACAGGTCCTGCTCGTTACTGCCGTAACCGTGGAGGAAAATCACCAGGGGCTGATGGTTCGAATCGGCGCTGGCCTGCTCCAGGTACTTGAGCGGCAAGTCGGTTTGCAGCGGGGTTTGGGCGTGGACGGCAGTGGATGCCAACAGCGTGAGCAGCGCGAGAATCTTCAACATGGGTCTTCCTTCACGGAATGCAGGATTCGGGACAGATCCTAGCACCGAGCGGCAAGGTGGGGGATTTTTGCTGTTCCTGATAACGCCTTCGCGAGCAAGCCCGCTCCCACAGAGGACTGAGTACACCTGCACCATTCAGGTCGACTGTCAGGCCGCCATCGCTGGCAAGCCAGCTCCTACAGAAGAGCAGAGCAGAGCAGAGCAAAAGCAGATCGGCGTACACAGACGCTTTTCACCACTCTACAGGCCGAGCGTTAGCTCGCCTGCCGCTCTTGATCTTGATCCACCCGCCCCCTCGGCAGGCTGAGTGGAGGTGTTCATCCGGGGAATGGCGCGCAG